>NZ_JAHHUL010000017.1 GCF_019008365.1 Phosphitispora fastidiosa
GATGCCGATGAGACATGCATTCTGAGCTAGCCGGAAGCCCCCATCCTCTACACGAAGTATAGGTGGGGGAGGTTCACATTTTGAGTATGAAATACTATAATAAAGAAAAAACGCTGCGGAGGTATCTTAATGAACGAAACCAGCCAGACATTTCAGGAAAGAAAAAATATTCCGGAGCAGTATCTCTGGAAACTTAAGGATATTTACCCCAGTGAGGAACTGTGGGAAAAGGACTTTCAGGCCATACCGGGTTATGTGGACCAGATACAGCAGTACCGCGGCTGTGTGGCCGATACAGCAGAGAATCTGTATAACACCCTTGACCTGCAGAATAAAACCTCTGAGATCCTGGAACGGGTAGCTGCTTATGCCATGCTGCACAGGGACAAAAATACGGCTGACCAGCACAACCAGGGACTCTCTGACAGGGCTGTTGCCCTTAGTGTCCAGGTGGAAAGCAGGCTTTCCTTCATCATGCCGGAAATCCTGGAATTAGTCCCGGAAAAACTCGAGTCTTTTTTAGCGGAAGATGGGAGGCTGCAGAAATACCGCCACTTCCTGGAGAATCTCCAGCGTCAGAGAAACCACTTCCGCTCCCCGGAAGAAGAAGAAATAATGGCTTTAACGGGTGAAATGGCACAGGCGCCCGGAACCATCTTCAGCCTCCTGACCAATGCAGATATGGAATTCCCCGAGATAGAAGCAGCCGGGGAAAAAATCCGGCTTACCCAGGGCAATTTCATAGATTTCATGCAGAATCCGGTTCGCGAGGTAAGACAGAACGCCTTTAACTCCCTTTACGAGACTTTTGCCGCCTCTTCCAATACCATTGGAGCAACTTACAGCAGCAGTATCAAAGCAGACCTGTTCCAGGCCCGGGTACGGCGCTATGACTCTGCCCTGGAAGCAGCCCTGGACCCCGACAACCTCCCGGTCTCCTTTTATGACAGGCTGCTGGAATCTGTACACCGTCATTTACCGGCAGTCCACCGTTATATGGAGCTAAAAAAGAAACGTCTAGGGGTTGATGAACTGCGGGCCTATGACTTATATTTGCCATTAACCGGTGAGAGCAATTGGAAACCAACCATAGAGGTGGCCCAGCAGACAGTTATCAACGGGCTTTCCGTGATGGGTGAGGAGTATACAGCCCTCCTGGAAAAAGGCTTCCGGAACCGCTGGCTTGATGTCTATGAGACCAAAGGCAAAAGAAGCGGCGCCTATTCTATGGGAGTTTACGGAATACATCCCTATGTCCTGCTGAATTACCAGCCCAGTATGGAGAACGTATTTACCATAGCTCATGAAATGGGGCATGCCCTGCACAGCCATTATACCAATGAAACTCAGCCTTATGTCTACAGCCACTATCCCATTCTGCTGGCAGAGGTGGCTTCAACTGTCAATGAGGCGCTGCTCTTCCACCACCTGCTGGCCCAGGCTGAGCCTGATGAAAAAGCCGCTTTGCTGGAAAAAAACCTGGAACAGTTCCGGACCACCGTATTCCGGCAAATACTGTTTGCCGAGTTTGAGCAAAAAATCCATGCTATGGCTGAAGCAGGGGAGCCTCTCACTCCGGCCCGGTTCAGTGAGGTTTACGGGAAGCTGCTGGAGGAATACTATGGCCCCCATCTGGTCCTGGATGACCACATCCGGGGCGAGTGGGCCAGAATCCCCCACTTTTACTCGGCCTTTTATGTTTATAAATACGCCACAGGTTTTTCGGCTGCAATTGCCATCTCTGAGATGGTCTTAAAAGAAGGCAAAGGCTTTGTTGATCGTTATGTGGAATTCCTGAAAAGCGGGGGTTCTGACTATCCCCTGGAAACACTAAGGAAAGCGGGAGTTGACCTGGCAAGCGGTGAGCCGGTGGATAAAGCCCTTGACCTCTTTGAACAGCGCCTGGAGGAATTTGAACAAAGCTTCCTCACATAAAGGCAATAAAAAGGAAGTGCCTCAAAATTCCAGAGACACTTCCGTGCCACAACCCGATATTCCCTTATCCCGCTTATCTGTTACGGAAACATCTGCACCCTGGCGGCTGTTACGCTGCCGGTTGGAAAATACGACATCAAATATAAGGGTTGTCCCGTACTTTGATGTGAAAAGAACCATTTTATCTACAAAACCGAAAATTAAGCTGAACCCACAACCCGCCGAAATTTTTGTGGAAAAACCCTTATAAAAAATCATTTCAGGAAGTACATCAAAATCCATACCGGGGCCCTGATCTTCAAATATAAATTTCATTGAGTAATCACTTACTTTTCTAATAATAAATACCCCTGCCCCTGCGTGTTTGATAATATTGGCTGCCGCTTCCGCAATACAGAGCAGTACTTTCATTGAACCTTCATATTCAGAATACAGTGAATTTATGATTCGCTTTGCTTCCCTTCTGGCCAAAGTAACATCTTCTTGGGTCCTAATCCGTATTTCCAAAACTTTTTCGCCTTCAACTGTATGCTGCCGCACCTCTTCCCGCCCGACCAGGGACAGTTTTCCCTGAGTGACCGCGTAAATGACGTCTCTGTAGACAGCAAATATCTTTTCTCTTTGCCGTTTGGTAACCACAAGCTCTGACTCTAAAATTTCCTGGGACTTCTTTAACTGACCGACTACAACCCTGTACTGCAGTGCTAAAACCACTACCACCCCAGCCAACAGCAGCCCCAAAGCAAAAATTGCCCAAATCTGCTGTTGAATATAACCATTAGCATCACTGGTGATTTTCATCCTGTATTTTTTGCCGTCTAACACATGATCAAAAGACCCTTGGGCAATATAACCATGCCCGTTATACCAAACAGACCGGGTGCCGAGATTAATATAATCAGCCACCCTGGCAGAAATCCTTTCCGGCCAGGTCAGTTTTCTCTGCATACCGACATCAACAGATACCAGACTGTAAAAACTATCTGTTCCGGAATCAAAACCGGAAATTTCGATATTTAAAATGTTCCGGTATTTTCCCCTGTTGTGGTTAATCTCTGATTGAAGCTGTTTACTCAATTGCTTATTAAGATTCCGGTATAGGTCTTTATTTTCTGACGGACTTTCTATGACATGTATTAGCAAACTGGCTTCAAGTTCGATATCACGAACAAAATTTTTATACATTATATCCCGATAAGCAATAAACTGTGTGACAATTACCAAGCCCAATATGAAATATGCAACAATACCCGTATATACTGCGAAATAGCTGTTAGACTTTTTTAAAGTCTTTCGGTTCATATGTTTTTCATCAACTCCTCAGCTAAGACACTCAAATGAATCCTCACCCATTAACTCAGGGATACTGAGCAAATCAAATACTTCATATATTTCTTTGGGAATTCGTGTTACCATTACTTTAATATCCTGTTCCCGTAAATCTTTCATCACATTTATAAGTGTGCCAATACCGGTAGAATCAACAAATTCGATTCCTAAAAAATCCAAATGAACTTCGGTCAATCCGTCAGGCAGCCGTTCCACACACAGGCACAGCCGTTCCACACACAGGCGCAGCTGTTCAACTGTCGAAATTTCCAGCTCACCCGATAGTTTTAAGCAGATAAGGGATTTTCCGTTACTGGTTTCAATCTCTAACATATAGCTAACCTCCATTTAATCCGCGTTTAATTTTTCAATTTCCAGCTTCCCGTCCGGTTTAATATATGCTTTGACACTTCTGGACAGCCGGTTAAATTGATATTTCCCGAAACTCGATTTCACAGTTACTGCCGGATGAACTACCTGGGCCTTCAGGACCGAGCCTTCATTGATCTCAACAATACAAATCACATCTGCATTGGAACCTAATTCCTTTACATTTGCTATACCGGCTGCGCTAAGCCGGCCACCCCTGACTACAGCATTAATGTTGTTAATGTTGATATTCCCTCCTGCTGACAGTTTTGAAATTATGACCCCGCGTCCTGTAATCGTGATATCACCGGTGGCATTAATAACCGAATTTTGCACATAGCCTGCAGTTATGTGGGAAGGTTCTGTGAAGTTGTTATCTTCCTGCATTTTCCGCAGTATTCCTTCCACGGTCTTCAAAATATTTAAGACTTCCTGCCCGTTATTAATTCTTGAGGGATTGATGCCTGTCAGCTTCTGCAGGTATTCCAGGTCACGCATATATTCAGCCGATAGGGAAACTTTACTGGAATTAATAATCTCAAATATTTCTTCAATTAACTTTGGCAGCATCTTAAATTTGATATCAATCAACAGTTGAAAAAGTCTGCCTTCACCCTGCTGTAAATCATTAAGCTTAAATGAATGATGCTTTTTCAACACCTGAACAGCCTGTAACAAACCATAAATTAAGGAAAATACCTTTTTGAGATGAGGCAGCAGCCTGTTCAAGACAATGGCCGCACCACCGGCATTAAGCTCACTGCTGATTACATTTTTAAAGAGATTCATATTACCGCCGGCATATAATACAGCCTGAATAACATTACCATGGACAATGATATCTCTGCCTGCTTTAAGGGAAAATCCTTCCAGTACATCACCCCAAACAACAATATCCCCTTTAAAGGAAACGTTCCCCAGATTTACATCTACATCCCCGGGGACTGTGTACACCGGGATAACCTTAAGTACCTTTTGCCGCCGTCCATCCAACACCGGTCTGCCGGCATATGAAGCCACCGCCACCGTATTGTTTTTTAATAGTCTGACACCGTCACCTGCAAGTATCTGAACATCCTGGGGAGGTTCAGGTTCAATGGGTTCCCCAAATAAATCAACACCACCCGCCCCTTGAACCGCTTCAGTTTTTACAGCCAACACCTGCCCCACCTCTACCGACAGGTCCTGAGGTTTTTGGAAGGGATTTTCCTGTGGACTGCCGGCAGCCGTCTTTTCAAGGAAAGTATATTCAATTACCGCATTTTGGCTTGGCGTTGCGGGACGACCCCTTGCAATAAGGACTTTCTGCTCCCCTTCGGTATTGTATTCACAGATTCGTGAAACAGCCTGTTCACTTACACTGGCAATGCCCCGCTCTTTTAATAATTGCATAACTTCCCGGGGAGAAATTTTCCTTGGCGGAATCTCCGCCGCCGTCACAGTTCCAACCCTGGCTTGCAGACAGGAAGGGCAGTCTCTTACCCTGAATTCCCTGCCAAAACAGCGGTTAACAACCATGAAAGCACTAAGCCGGTCATCAGTAATTTCAACACTCATTTCCAAGTATGGTTCCTGACTGTGGGTTTCGATTCTGATATCATCTTCAGCAGCAACAATAACAGCTTTTGTAACAGTTTCCCCATTAACCAGTACCGTAAGGTTATGTAATGGTTCAATTGTGGGATATCTCCCCCCCTGCCGGGGATTAATTACAGTTACTTTGCCTTCAGTAATTGTTATAGATCCATCCACAATAAATAAGCACCTCTCATTCAACCTTTAAAACAATAAGTGTAATATCATCTCTCTGTTCACATGAACCGATATGCTCCATCAGGCGCATCGACAAAAAATCTCCCAAAGCCGCTGCTCCAAGGCAGTAATAATCCTTTAGGGATTCTGCCGCCCGCTGAAGACCGAACTGTTCACCCTGGATATTTTTAGCTTCAACCAGGCCATCTGAATAAAAAAGCACAATATCACCACTGCCTAATTTTATTGTCTGCATGTTATATGACTGCTCAGGACGCCCACCAACAAAAAATCCTTTGCTCTTTAATAACTGAACTTGTCCCGAGCCTGCTTTGAGGATTAAAGGAGGATTATGTCCCGCACTAGCATAAAAAAGCGCTTTCTGCAGTGGGTTATATAATGTATAGAACATGGTCAGGAACATCCCATTTACCGATAAATCGGGATATAAACTGCGGTTAATCTCTGACAAGACCACATTTGGAGCAATGTCCTGCTGGGCAAAAGAACGGGTTAATGTCCTGGCAATTGCCGTAAACAGCGCAGCCGGAATCCCCTTCCCCATAACATCACCAATAGCAATTCCCAGGTTCTGGTGCCGGGTAATGATAAAATCATAAAAATCACCACTGGTCTCATGTGTCGGTACAGCACGCCCCCAAAGCGTTATCCCCTTAACCTCCGGTATCTTTTGGGGCAAAAGACTTTGCTGAATACTGCCGGCCAGTTCAATTTCTTTACGCAGGCTTTTTTGCCTGGCGCTCGTAAACGCATTCTTGAACTGTTCAATTCCGAAAGCCAGCTCAGTTGCCATATGATGCAGTATTTCCGTTAAGGTTTCACTTTTCCCCTCGGGACAGTATAAGGTAATGCTTCCGGTGACAATATTGCAGTTGAATATTGGAATTCCTATTACATCCAGGGAAGGTTCGCCCCCTCTTCCCAGATCCTTAATTCCTAAAGTCTTGACTAAAACCGGAGCTTTTTTACAGATAATACTCTTGTTTATTTCATAGTCCATATTGGAGACGGTCAAATCATCTATGCTCCAGCCTGCTTCAAAATAACCCAGCCGATGCCGGCTGTTGCCTCCGTTTAACCATATACTGCAGCATTTCAATCCGATTTCACTGCATATCTCTCTACATAGGGTCGTAAAACCGGCTTCGCTATTCTCCCGCCACAATGTTGAACAAACAAGGTACATGATTCTTTCATTATTTATGCCTTCCGCTTTAAGCCCTCCCTTCCAGGAACTCTCGTATACCGCTATGGTTCTTCGACAACAATTGTTTGAATGAAATACTCGGGATTTGCTTCCAGGTCTATTTCAAAAGGAGGGGCTACCCTGGCTCCCAGCCTGTTTTTAAAAACCCGGACCACCGGACGGGAGGGGTGATTCTTGTTTGCCCTGGTAACCAAAGCCTGTACTCCTGAATTCAATTGGACCACAGAACCGATAGGAAACACCGCAATTATTCCCACAAACACCTTCAGTATTTCAGGATCAAACCAGATGCCACCATACTTAATGAGGTATTGAATGGCCTGATGAGGCAATACCAGTTGTTTATTAGACCCAAGGCCTACAAAATTGTCATATATGGCAGTAACTGCTACTATCCTGGCATACTCGCAAATCTCGTCCCCGGCCAAGCCCCGGGGGTAACCCGAGCCGTCGAATTTTTCATGGTGCTGTAAGGCTACATGTGCCGACATCAGGCTGACCCCCTCCTTTTTTCTTAAAATCTGAAATCCCAGCTCCGGGTGTTTCAAAATCTGTTTATTTTCTTCCGGTGAAAGGGGTGTCGGCTTTTTTAGCAGCTCCGGAGGCAGCAAAATAACCCCGATGTCGTGGAATAAAGCCCCACATGCCAGCTGTCTCAGCTGTTTGTCATTATATCCCATGCCTAAACCGGTGATTACAGAGAGAACGGTAGTATTTACACTATGGTAGAAGCCTTCATCATTGGCTGCCCGCATATCAATGAGTGCAACTAACAAGTCTCGGGATGTAACCAGTTCTGAAACTAAGTCATCGACGACTTTATTTACCCTTCTAATATCAAAATCAGACCGCAGACGCAGATTGGTCACCACATCCCTGGCTACACTTAGAGCTTCCAGACGCGTTTGATTAGAAACTACTTCGTCATATTCCACTTTGCCAATATTTTCATCCCGTACGTATATGGCGGGAACACCGATATCCTTTAACCGCTGGATATACCGGGCATCAATGTGCACACCTTTATTAAGGAGGATTTCTCCTGTAGACCCGATTATTGCCCGCTCCACAATCATTCCGGGTTTAACTTTATCCACTGGAATCACCCGCATAGTATTCACCTCAAATTGCTTTATTGGCAGTTGGTACCTCTTCGCTGCCGGTACTGGAATCCAGTTTCTGCTCCAGGATAAGGGTAGTACCATGTTCCCCTGTTTTTAAATATATTTTGTTCATTAATTCCATCAAGAGAGTAAACCCTAATCCTAATGCTTTATTGTCTTTCACCCCTCTGACAAGGGTAGCCTTGGGTAAATCCCGCAGGCTTAGACCCGGTCCGGAGTCTTCAGCGATTACCCTGATCTTACCGTCATTACACAAATACCATGCCAGCATACCTCCGGAAGCATGTTTCACCATATTGGTAGCCACCTCTGAAATACACAGTAGGAATTTATTGATTTCCGGGTCAGGCACCCTGTGTTTCAGACAGTCCTTTACTGCTTGGCGGACCATCCTAACATCACCGGGTTCTTTCACAACTGCCTCCCCCAGTTTTTTCCCTTCATTGCTCAGCCGGGTAATATCCCAGTCATCCGAAATAACCAAACGCCCTCTGGTAACCGCATCCAGAACATCCTCAAAAACATTACTTAATTTATCAAACTGCCATTCAGAGTCCACTTTATCCTGAAACAACTTTTTCTCCAGACCGGTTAGTAAAGCGTCAACAACCAAGGGATCAAACTGAATGCCTGCCCACTTAACCAACTCATTTACAGCAGCATTATCATCTTTGCCCGGCCGGTAGACACGGTCTGCCGTTATGGCATCAAAGGCATCGGCAACCGCCAGTATCCTGGCTCCTAGCGGAATAGCTTCACCTTTTAATCCATCAGGATAGCCTTTGCCGTCCCAGCGCTCATGGTGGTGGTAAACAAAAGGCAGCAGGGTTTTAAATAACTCTATGGGTTTTAAGATCTGGGCGCTGATATATGGATGAACCTTTATCTGGTTAAACTCGATTGAGGTAAGGTTATCCGGCTTATTTAATATTTTTTCCGGAATACCTATTTTCCCGATATCGTGGAGCAACCCTGCTAACCTGATATCCTCAATTTCCTCTGCCGGTAAACTTAACTCTTTGGCAATCATTATAGCAAGCTGGGAGACCTGTTCAGAGTGTCCTTTAGTATAAGGGTCCCTGGCATCCAATGCCTGGACCAGGGAATGGATAGTCGTCTCAAGGGACTCTCTCTGCATCCTGAAAAGCGACCTGTTTTCCACTAACAGGCCAAGCTGGCCGGCCAATAAGGTCAACAGGAGGTAGTCTTCTGAATCAAAGTCCATAAAGTCAGCAAAATCCTCATCAAATTTATTCATAACACTGAGAAAACCCTGGTGGCTATTGTCACAATTAATGGGAACACAAAGCATGTTCTTATAATTTAGTCCGCTAATATCCTTAATGGAGTGTCCATCAGCTGCCTCCAATATAGTTCCCCATAAAGGCTTACTGTCCCCAAAAAAGCCCTTGACAATATATTGGTTTTGTTGACCAAGCAAAGCAATGATAGACTTCTCTGCCCGGAATAGTCTGGACAATAAAGCGCAAACCGGGGCAAAAAGGCTGTATTCTTCATCAACAATATTTTCATCAAGGATCAATTCACTATTCTTATACCTGTCCAAGGCAAATAGGGTTTTTTCAAATGCTTTTATTGAGAAATCTATCCTCTTTTTATTAAAATACCCAGGTGCTTCAGATAAGCTTATTACTGCCTGGCGGATAGACTTTCGCTGCGAAAAATGAACCAGGGCAGACTCATATCCATTTATTATCTCTTTCAGAGGGGATTTTATAAAACTGTTAATTTCTCTTTTGGTATGTAAAACAAAATGTTTATCCCTGAAAGCCAGGTCTTCCAGTACCTCATGGCAGCCCGGGCTACCCGGCATTTTTTCAGTAAGCTGGGGAAGATTTAATACCGCTTCAGGGTTAAAGCCCTGCCCCGTATCTATAAATATCATGCCGGCATCCACCTCCAGGTCATTCAGGGCTGCCCGGCAGAGTATATGCTTAATATTGGCATTCCCCCCGGGAAAACTCAGGTACTTACTGATTTCACCGGCATCCCTCAGATTTTGTATCTGGTTGGTTTGCCAGCTCACAGTTTTATTCATAACATTTATCCCCCCAAAAGTCCTCTTCTATATAATCCTCCTGTCTTTGGCATAACAGACCAGCTGAGCCCTGCTCCTCAGGTTCAGTTTGGCCTTAATATTGGCTCTGTGGCTTTGGATAGTTTTCACACTTACAACAAGTTCATCTGCTGTCTCTTTATTGGAATAACCCAGAGCAAGCAGCCTGAGGACATCAACTTCCCGTCTGGTAAGTTCTAAACGGGCCGGGCCGCCACTTGCTTTCTGCCAAAAATCGCAAACTAAATTTCCGGCTAAAACAGGGTCAATATATGTCATCCCATTGACAACATTCCTGACTGCGTTGATAACCTCGGTCTGTGGCGACTGTTTTAATATAAAGCCTGCGGCACCTCTTCTGATAGCTTCGCTCAGGTATCCCTCATCATCATACATAGTCAGCATGATTATTTTTGTTTTATGGGCACGTTCCTTTAAAGTATCAATTACATGCAATCCACTAAGATCCGGCAAACTTATGTCAAGTAACAATATATCAGGAAGCATAGCGGCGACGGCATTGACTGCATAATTAGCATCTAAGGCCACACCAACTACTTCCATGTCAGGTTGGCTGTTAATAATATATGTCAGGCCGGCTAATAGCACCTCATGGTCATCAACCAAGAAAACCCTGGTTTTTTCCACTTATTTCACCTTCCGCTTTTTCTTTTTTGCATAATCTTTTACATTTCGACAAATTTTTCAGTTCTATCCTTATTTTACCACTTGCTGCCACTCCACCACATCGGGCTTTTTAATTATTTTTTGCTGCAAAAACCCGCAAAAAAGCTAACCTCTAATCAGGGATAATCCCTGATTAGAGGTTAGCTTTTAGTAAGCAATTTCTCACTATTATATTATTTTATTTCCCATCGCATACCGTACCAATTCAGATCGTTTCTGAACTCCAAGCTTGGACCTGATACTGGCCTTATGGGATTCTACAGTTTTACTGCTAATAACCAGTTCTTCGGCTATTTCTAAGTTAGAATACCCCAGAGCGATTAATCTTAATACCTCTGTTTCACGTTCACTGAGCTTCAAGGAGGAGTTTTGGTGAAAAACAGGTTCCGGGGACCAAACCCTGGATAAAAGGGCTCCTGCCATTACAGGGTCAATTACCCGCCCTCCCCTGGCTACTTCTTTAATAGAACTGATAAGTGTCGTATCTGTTGCCTTTTTTACAATATACCCATGCGCTCCGGCCTCAATGGCCTTTTTCAAATACGTCTCTTCTTCATGCATAGTGAGAATAAGAATACAGGTTTGCTGCCCTCGTGCCCTTAATTCTTTGATCACTTCAATTCCATCACAGCCCGGAAATGACAGGTCCAACAGAAGTACATCCGGCTTTAAAGAAACCACGGCATGGACCACTTCCTTACCGTCACCGACCTCACCGATGACTGCCATATCTTCCTGGGAGTTAATCAGGAGGCGTAAACCTGTTCTTAACACATTATGATCATCAGCCAGTAACACCTTTATTTTCACCGTTTACTTCCTCCCCATTTAGCGGTATCTTTAAATAGATGGTGGTTCCATTACCCGGCTCAGACTCAATAATCAACTGCCCATTGACCAATAAAGCCCTCTCTTCCATCCCCAAAAGTCCAAATTTTCTACTATATACAGCATTATTCAGAACTTCATCAACCTCAAAACCTTTTCCGTCATCTTCAATTACTAGCGAAAAATACCGGGCATGTTTTAACAGGACTATACTGATATTATTGGCTATTCCATGCTTAACGGCATTATTTACAGATTCCTGAGCAACCCTGAAGGCACAGGTACTAACCTCCGGGGGCAAAACTACGCCTTCCATGGCGTAGGCCTGTATATCGGCATTTATTCCGGCTCTGTTAAGTGGTGAAAGCAGATGCCTGGTAATGGCGGCTTCCAGCCCAATATCATCCAATGAGCTGGGCCGAAGTTCCCAAATTAGATTTTTAATATATTTCTGAGTGCGGTCAATCATGTCTCTAATATTTTGAGTACGTTCCCTGACCTTTTTTAACCCTGTTAAGTCATCAATAACCCGCAGTTCCAGATTCATTGCCGTCAGGTATTGGCCTACCTGATCATGGAGTTCCCTGGATATCTTTTTCCTCTCTTCCTCCTGAACATTCATAATTTTACCCAGTATCTTTTTTCTTTTCATATCAATAAATTCAGCTTCAGAACTGATTTTCTGTATATCTAATCTCAGGGAATTGAAAGCTGCAATTAATTCCCGCACCTCAAATACATGGGAAGTTAATGCCCTGGTATTGTGGGAATCACCATGGGCTAAAGTTTTCATGGCTGCTGCCAATTCCGTCAGAGGCCCGGTAACATGTTGGGTTAGCCAGTATACATTAAGCCAGCCAAAAAACCATACTATAACACCTGATAAAACCCACTTCTGTTGTAAACCGGAAACTGCCCCAAGTAACAGGATAACCCCCGTTGCTCCAATTGTTACTTTTAAACCCAGGTTTATTTGTTTACACTTCAACACCATTATCATCATCCCCAGAAACGATATCGACCATATTTTCTTAGTAATCAATAGTATCGAAAACGATTCCCATAAAACATATATAATTAGTATAACATATCAAGACCTGCTGCCAAGTTTTAGTACACCCATTTGTATGAATATCCTGTTAAAATGAACTGTTTATCTGTGGCTTTTTCAAAATAACAACAACCGGTCCCTTTTCAGACCGGCTGTTGTTATAGTTTAATTAACGGACATCTGTGAGAAATCCTGATTATAAGTTAGCCAATAAATAATTCAGATAATCCACTGATATGCTTTTCTCTAACCCAATTGATAAATTCTTTATTCTGAGAGGTTACAGTTAATTTGCCATTTGCCCCAATTATGAGGTTATTAATTTCGGCAATTTTATTAAGTAACTCCTCGGGAAATGTCTCCACTCTGCCAAAATTAACAGCCACACTTAAGGGCTGCACATAAAGAAGCCCCTGGATTGCCTGAACAAGTGACCCTATATTGTCCATTGACAAAAGCTTTGTGAGTCTAATGTGGAATGTTGCATCAACGTTTTTAACTATAAAGGGGCTTTGGGGTTCTTCCTCAACGGGCGATGTCCTTGTTTCAGGAGCTGCTGTTGTTGATTCCGGCTTTTTGGGCAGTTCCGCTTTGACGGCAGGCTGAGGTACAATCCCCAAAATCTTATTAACAACCGCAACAAGATTTTCCGGATTAATGGGTTTAATAATATAATGCTTAGCTCCACACTTTAAAGCATCCAACACCATATGTTTTTGATCCAGCGCACTGACCATTATTATTTTCGCTTTAGGAAAATCTGCTATGATACGTTTTACCGCTTCAAGCCCATTGACTTCAGGCATATTTATATCCATTGTTACCAGATCAGGGGAGTTGGTCTTATATAGATTATAGGCCTGTCCCCCATCAGAAGCCTGAGCGACAATTTCGTGACCTGCATGGGTTAATGTGTGGATAATGTTTCTTCGCATTACGGCAGAATCGTCAACTACTAAAATACGGGCCATTTTTACACCTCCAAGAAATTAACTAATTACCGGTATGTTTTTCCGGCTGCCGGGGAACCACAATATTAAGGCAGAGCTTCCCTGCACGTGTTTCAATATTGCACGTTGAAATCATGGATTCCTGATATTTGACCAGGGCATCTCTTGAAAAAATAGATACGGGGGTGTCAATTACAATCATTTCCTGGAGGCCGGGGAAGGATTTCAGGGAATTGCCCAATATCGTGTTGGTGCATTCCGCCAGCACATCTTCCATGTATTCCGCTTCCTCGTCCCTGTTCAGGTCTTCCAGGATAAACTTTCTGACCACCATTCTTAATACTTCCTCTTCCATACTGATAACAAATAACCCCTCTATAGCGCCTTTTATTGTAATATAAGCCGTGAACTTGTAAAGCAATACCCTTTCCGGTGTGCTGACATCAAAATATTCAGTGGCATCCATTTCCAGATTAACGTGGTTCCTTAGATAATTGCTTGTTGTTTCAATAAGGGGTTTCATAATTTCGGATGCAGCCAATCCCCAGAATTGTTCGTTTTCCATAGGAATAGCAAATATGAATTCGGTGCCCTGGCCGGGACAGGTCTTAACTTCAACTGACCCGCCAAGTTTCTCCAATTCCCCTTTTACCGCGCCAAGGCCAACACCCCGTCCTGATACGTCCGTAACCTGGTCCTTGGTAGAAAAGGAGTCTTTAAAAATGAAATTTACAATTTCCGCTTCCGAAATACCGGCAGCTTCTCCCTGACCTAAAAAGCCTTTTGCAACTATTTTGCTTCTTAGTTTATTACTATCAATACCTCTCCCATCATCTGCAACTGTTAGAAAAATCTTGCTGTCCCGTTGGCAGATATGGCATTTAATCCTGCCGTACTCAGATTTCCCGGATTCTATCCGTTCATCCATTGTTTCTATACCATGATCGACGGCATTGCGGAAGACGTGCACCAGGCTTCGGATAAAATCATTATATCTTTCCGGGTCCACAAAAACCGGTTCGGCCTCCAACTCAACCGGATAAATCTCTTTTTGATAACGCTCGGCTAATTTGATTACATAATCCTGATAGGATTCCAGGAGTGCATCAAAAGGCCTGTATCTTAACTTCCTTAGTTCCACCACAAGTATTCTGCATTCAGTTGGGGGCAGAATAGATTCCACCTTTTTCTCCAGTTCGATAAGTTTTGACTTGCTGATTGTCAACATATCTTCACTGGATAAGAATTCGGGACCGAGGACGTCTTCTAATCGTTTGATATCTTCGGTGAGCCAGGATTTTATATCGAATTCCTGAACAAAACGGTTCAAATCGTCATTACCCATCTCCGAAACAAGCTGCTTACCAAATGCTGCAATATTACTCTCAAAGTCATGTAATAGCTCTGTAACACCTGTCATATAAAACTGGCTGAAGTTACCTTTATATGTATGAACATATCTGAAAATCTCTGCAATTTTCTTTTCCAGAGATTTCTCGCTGTTAATAATCTCATGTAACAGGGTGTCACAGAAATACCGGTATTCTTTTACCGTTTGAATAAAATCATTATAACTTACTACCACCTTCACAACCATCTTCAGGGTATTTCTTTCATTCTCCATTTGGTTCTCTAACAGCCGCTTATCGGTAACATCTGTTAAAATCGCCATACACGTTTTGGATTTTGCTGTGGTATCATTTATAATTTTATATTCGGCTTCAATATGCTTGCTGCCGATTTCTATTTTTTCAGGCAGCAGCGGCAGGTAAAGATCTGCCACCATGTCGTCACTTTCCTGATTAAAAATTTCTATAAGAAGGGACTCAATAAATTCCTTATTCTCTTCATTCTGTGGAGAAATCAACTCCGCGAATCTGATCCCCGCGATTTCCCGTTCGAAGATTCTTCTGCACTCAGAACTATATTCATGATTTACGCACAGGTCCGGCCCAACTGTCAGGAAGCCCTGTCCGGCATTATTTAACAGGTTTCTAACAGCCACAGTCCTTTCAGCTACTTTTCTTTCCAACACTTCATTCCAGGCAGCTATCTCATCTCTGGACTTCTGGATCTCTTCCGCTTGAACTTCCACCTTATTCAGGTTTATTTCATTTTCCTTAAACAGGTAGTACTTACAGCTTTCCACGTGGTTGAGGCCGTTTACAATTGCTGTCATCATACTCCGGCAATTCCCATAACCACATGAGGCACAATTAATACTGCGCTCCTCCTCGGTAAGCTTGTGCATCCGCTCCCAGGTCAATTCCTCTTCTTCCTTGGAAGGCTCACGCAAGTATCTGTTTGAGGAGTTATCGGAATATGCTCTGGAAAAGTCAATTTTTTCATCATCAATTAATTTGTATTGTTCCTCGAACAGACCCGGGTTGGGTTCATCGGCAGCATTATGCTTTTTTATCTGCTCTTCTCTGCGCCTGTCCATAATCCGGTCAACCTGAAAATGAGTGTGACGGTGCGTTACAGCCGGACCGATATTACACCCATGCTGGCAATTAAGAATGTCAACCAAAAGCGGCGCCCTGCCATCCCTGATGTCATTCTCAAGTTCAGGCAGGTAGTTTAAATAAACCTCTTGAGGTCCCTCAATCCGGGGAACATCAGCCTTTTTAAAGGGGACACCAAAACGGCGAAAGGTCTCGGTTAGTCCTCCGGGCTGCGAAAAAACCACCGCCCGTTCCGCTTCAGGTGAGTCAAATCCGGATGGTTCCAGGTTCTCTAAGGAAATGCCCTGCTCATTGAAATATTTATCCAGGGACTGGTAAGTAATATTATATGAAACTATTCCCCGGGTATTAGGATCATGTACCTCTCTCCGCTTGGCAAAACAGGGACCTAAAAAAGCCAGCTTAAGATTCCTGTACATTGATTGACTTTTGACCCATTTGGCAGCAGCTAAAGCCGGCGAATCAGTAGGAGCAAGGTAAGGAATTAAATCTGTATGGTAAATTTCTATACAACTGACAACAGCAGGGCAGGGTTGGGCAATTAAGGGGGTTTGAGTTCCTGACTTAACCAGTTTTAGATACTGGTAAGCTGCAATTTCCGCTCCGAAACTCACATCAAACACATATTTAACTCCCAATTCCCGTAAAGAGGTAATCAACCTCGGCAGCAGTCCGTCATAATTTACTGCCGCAGCAGGGGCAACAAGTACTCCCAGCGGAACTCCCGCCTGGCTATCCTGTAAGAATTCCGGGAAATCATCGATTCCTGACCTGGCATTATGTCCCTTTTCTCTGCAGGCGCGGATGCATTCGCCACAGCCAATGCAGAGGTCTGGATTAACTGAGATTCCATCCGGTTCCACAACATTACAGAGCTTTACCGGACATACGAGTAAGCAAGCCAAACAGTGCTGGCATTTGTCTTTGTCTAAGCTGATTATTTCTGGCAACCCCATAAAATTCTCCTTACTGTCAAATATTTTTATTTATCTACATATTTCGTCAAATTATTTATATTTTCTTATTCGCCGGGGAAAACGGCTTTCCCTTCCATAATGTAGAAGAAATCTTAATAAAAAAAATTGAGTGGAATTAAAGCAGGGGTGGATGTGTCTAGGAATACATCCACCCCTGTCCGTACTATTTTTTTAGGTTCTATCTCAATAGCTCTTTTGGGCATCCCAAAAATAACGGAGGTTTCTTTGCTCTGGGCAATTGTGTATGCCCCCGCCTGCCGCAGTGTGAACATGCCCTTTGCCCCATCATCACCCATACTAATTATCTCGGGCTTAAACTTCTCAATCAACATTGTCCTGGTTTCAACAACCGTTTCATTGCCATCCTGAGTTCCCAAAAGGTTCCTTTCCAGTTCTGTTAAAACTCCTTAAAAAAGTACTCCCTGTGTGTCAATATCCACCGGCATGTCATATGATATATCACCCTGCTAATTAAAGGAGGTTGACAAACTTGACCAAAGGTAAACTTAAAAAGATGCTCCCGGGCGGGAACACTTCACAGGGGTTCTATTCTTACTATGATAACATCATCAGACCTGATGCCAACCGTATTTTCATCATCAAAGGCGGCCCCGGTGTGGGAAAATCAACCCTGATGCGTTCAATCGGGGAAACAATGCTTGACATGGGTTATGACGTCGAATTCCACTGCTGCTCCTCTGACAATGGGTCCCTTGACGGGGTGTGTATTCCGGAAATCGGGGTAGCCATGCTGGACGGGACTGCACCCCATGTGGTTGACCCTAAAAATCCGGGGGCAGTTGACGAGATTGTCCATCTCGGTGACTTCTGGGACGAAACCCTGCTGAGGCAAAACAAGCCTGCCATACTGGAAACAAACCGCCGGGTCGGGCGCTGCTTTCAAATGGCCTATTTTGCCCTTAAGGAGGCAAAAGTAATCCGTGACGAGTGGGAAAGCTATATAACTGAGGCAGTCGATTTTACCCGGGTTAATGAAGTAACCCTTCAGATTTCGGAAGAAATCTTTTCTGCTGTAAAACCTGATTTTACCCGCCCTCCCAAGGCCCGGCATCTCTTTGCCAGCGCCATTACTCCAGATGGGTCGGTAAATTACCACGATACTATACTGCAGGACACGCGTAAACTCTATACAATCAAAGGTGAACCGGGCAGCGGCAAGGCTGCACTGCTTGCTAAACTGGCCGCTCAGGCGGCCTCTCTGGGACTTGATACCGAGCAATATCATTGTTCCCTGGTCCCTCAGAACATCGATGTTCTGGTGCTACCCAGACTCTCGGTGGCAATTGCCAATTTATCGGCGCCGGTATACTTTGACCCCAACTGCCTGCCCAACCTTGAAGTTTCCAAAGAAATTAATCTCTCAGCTTTTCTGGATACAGAAGCCTTGAACAACTTTGCTGATGAAATCACCGGATGCAGAACGAGGTTTGAAGCTGCCTTTAACAGGGCTGTAAAAAGACTTAACCAGGCTAAAACAGAACACGACCTGATGGAATCATACTACGCCCCCGCCATGAACTTCCATGACATTAATGCAAAAAAAGAACAGCTCCTGGCGCGAGTCATCAGATATGCTGAGGAAAACGCTTCAGATCCTTTTCCTGAATAATTCCCGGAATTTGTCTTGGAACCATGTCTTAAGGTTCATAAACCTGCCGTACAATCCAGGGTAGCGCTGTTTCAACTTGTCAAACTGTTTTTTTGCCCACTGGGACTCATGTGAGAGCAGGTAGAAACCAACCAGCAAAAAAAATATCCCTTGTAAAAATGGCAGAAACAGCCCGGCAACCCCAAATATTATAAAAAGCCATCCGAATACCAGTATTAAAACCCGTTTTGCCTGTGCCTTCATAGTAATGATTCCTCTCTTTTGCAGTTAAATAGCAGTTCCATGTGGATAGGGTTTGGGAACCCGGAATCTGCTGCTGCCGCATTTTGGCGGCAGCATATTTTATTATCCCCCGCGTTTCAATCCTTACCCAGAATAAGCAGTCACCCTGATTCCCAGCATCTTCTCCAGCAGTCCTGCCAGCAGGGGGTCCTCAATCCCGTCAGCACTGCGCAGTTCCTTCACCCCGCCATGGTTGGCCAGGTAACCTAAAAGCTCCTTCACAAAGAGGTCATGTTGGTTATCAGTGGCCAATAGGGACTGTGCCCGCCGGTAATCACCCGCACTGATGGCTGCCGCTGCTTCGGGCCTTACCCGGTAACCCTTTGCAGCATAACGCTGCAGCAGGCCCAGGTAATTACCCCCTTCATCTACTCTCCCGGCAAAAGACAATGCCTGTTCCGTCCGGTTCAGGACCAGTGCCAGGCTTACAGGATATGCCCTGACATAAATACCGTGCTCCATTTCCACAACCTGTTCCATTAGTTCCAGGGCGTGAGCAGGATGCCCCTTAAGGTAGGTAATCCGCCCCAGATTATACCGTGCCAGCCAGGAATCCTCAGAGGTGCCTTCCAGAGACTTAAACAATGTTTCTGCCTTTTGCAGCTGCCCACCGTCAAAGTATACTTGTGCCAGAACGTTTCTTACTTCTGGAGTGTTCTCCACCGCTAACAACCTTTCATAATACCCCGCTGCTTTTTGAAGGTCACTTTGTCCCCATGTAATCCCATATTGGTACAGACGGGCCAGCATAGTCAAAGCATGGACATCCCCGGGATTTTGCTGAATCTGTTTTTCATATTCCTTGACAGCCTCTTCATGCCTGTTCTCCAGAAGCAGTCTATCACCTTCCCCAATACTGCCATTTACTCTGAAGATCGGAATGTCTTTTTTACTTTTATAAAATGCCACCCCTGAGCTGTCGGATATCCGCCTGCCCTCAGCGTCATAAGCATAGATTCCCCAAGTGTATTCTGCTCCCGGCCGCAGCAGTCCAAAAACAGATTCCGGTTCAATTTTGCCACTGTAGGCAATTCCACCACCAAACCGCAGTTTCCGGCGTTCCTCTTTAATGTTGACAGTTATAGTGTTTTGGGTGATTCCTGATTTTAAGACAGTTGTATAGGCTGCGCTGATATTTCCTTTTTCATCTCTCTTTACAGGCCCCATAAACAGCTCATAGGACACCGCCCTCTGGGCCGGAGTCCAGCTAAAGGTTGCTTTTTCATCAACTGCAGTTCCGGCCTTAGGTAAAACAAGCTTAACAGTGGGTACGAAATCAATGTTCCGCACCTCTGTCTCTGCCGCTTCAATGGTAAATCCTGTATCCGCTGATGACTGCAAGGTATAACCCTCAACATCCCTGATTTGAACACCAACCCCGAGAGCATAACGGCCCGGAGCAAGGTCATTAAACCGGTATTCACCCGTTTCCCCGGTGATGCTTTTCCGCAGATCCCCGGTAAAGCCGGTATAGTAATCCTCATCCACATCCCTGTCAATGAGAAACACATGTACCCCGGAAACCGGTTTTCCACCCACCAGCACCGTGCCTGCCACAGTTCCTGTCAGAGCGCCGCTTTTCTCCAGCCGGTCAATTTGGGCCAGATATCCCCGGGCCTTTTTTTCATAATCGCCAATATTTAATGAAACCGACTCCTGTTTCTCACCATCAGGTGCATTCCCATATATTTTAGCTGCTTCTCCCGGCAGTTCCCTGAAGACCTGCCGTGCTTCTTCCCACTGCTGCAGGCCTATCAGAGCCCGGCCCCTGAGCAGCATGATTTCCAGAGGATTAAAGCCCGGTTTTTCAGCCAGGCTGCGGTCAGCAAGCTGCAGGGCTTTTGGGTAATCTCCCTGTTCAAGGTATATTTTTATCAGGAGCCTGGTACTCTCCACTGCATCGGCTCCGGATTCTTCTATGGAAGCCCTAAGATAATCAACAGCCATGTTGTGTTTGCCAAGCATGTAATAGGCGATACCCAGTTTTCCCAGAGCATGCTTGTTCCATGGGGATGAGGAGAAATGTTTCCTGATGGTCTCTAACCTCTCTACAGCTTCCGCAATATCAATTGCTGTCCCCTGAATGCCTCCCATGCCGGTAGAGCCGTTAAAAAAGTAGACCATACCCGGGTCACCGCCGACGCTTAGGTTGTGAACGCTCTTTTCCGCAGAAAAATAAAGGGCCTTTGCCGCTGCGTCACTTGAGGGAAACCAGTCTATCAGCAGGCTGTATATTCTTTCGGTTTGTACTTCATCAGCCGCAGCGTCTGCAGCCCGGTAAAGAATCCCCGGAAGGGCTGTATAAAGGAAAACTGCAGCCAGCAGGGTAAAGCCTGCAAAAATGGTCAGGTGCCGGCCTTTAACTCTTATTTTCAGCACTCTCAACCCCTCCTGTCTACAGGTAAAAATAAGATGTGGGCACTTCCATCGGGTTTAACTGATGTCTGCTGAATATATCCAACCGGGTCCCTGAGCTTTGTTTCGGAAGGTAAAACAAGATATCCATAGCTCAGAGTAGTTACGCCCACCACCAGTACTCCCAGTGCTGTCACTAGAGGGGTCAGGGAAATTTCAAAGGTTGTTTCCATAAAATCATGCACCTGCTGCCGTGCCCGCCTGACAATACCATCCCGGCATCTGGTTGTTTCTGTGTACACTTCCTGTTGGAGAATAAGCTTCCGGGCTTCCGGCAGGTTTACATCCTGCATGCCTTCCATTAGATACCTTCTGATTGCATTATCCGAATCTATGCCCATATCAGTATCCAAGTATTTACCGGTACTATTACCCGGATTATTTATTTCTATTTTTTCAACCATTTCAGTAGACCTCCCGAATTTCCAAAAGCTGTTTCATCCTGTCCCTGCCCCGTGACAATTGGCTCTTCACCGTCCCGGAAGGATGTCCCAGGACCTGGCTTATTTTCTCAACACTAAGGTCCTCAAGGTAGTAAAGCACCATAACCTCACGGTATTTCAGGGGCAGTTCCCGGAGACACTGGATTACTTCCTGTCTCCTTTCACGCTGCAGCAATTCATGCTCCGGATTATACCCTTCAGGAGCAGGCACACTGGAGGCCTGCACATGGTCAATAATTGTAACACGTTTTATCCAACTGCTGCGCATCCTGTTTCTTGCAGTATTTATCATTATCCGGAACATCCAGGTTTCCAGTGACGAATTCCCTTTAAAGGAACTGAGCCCGCGGCATGTTTTCAGAAAAGTATCCTGAACCACTTCCTCTGCTGTCTGCAGGTCACCGGTTATCCCGTAAGCTGCCCGGAGCAGCCTGTCACCGAAACATAAAACGAGTTCCCGGGATGCAGATTCCTCTCCTTCAATCAGCCTTCGTATCAGCTCTGTCTCATTCAGCATAAAAGTGGGCCCTCCTGTTAATCACCCATTAGACACCACAAAAAGTGTTCAGGTTGCAGAATTATTTTAAAAAAGGCCAATACCTAAATAGGCATTAGCCTTGCAGTTATTTTTTCCTAATCATCAGTCGCCTGCCGATACCTCATATGCCATAACAACAGCCTCAGCAACCTTTCTCATGGTGGTTCTTTTTTTCATGCTCTGCTGCTGTATTTTCCTAAAGGCATCCTGTTCCGAGAGCCCCTGGGTTTTCATCAGAATACCCTTAGCCCTGGCAACTACCTTTCTCGTCTCCAGGTCCTGCTTCAGTCGGTTGACCTCGCGCTCCAGATCTGCCACCCGGTGGTATGCCGCATAGGCATATTCCATTACTGATAACAGCTGGAACCCGTCCACAGGTTTAAAGACCACCGGAACCAGACTGTTGTCACCTGACCTATTGGCATATTCCTTTACAGCATAATCCAGCATCAGAACAACTGCACAGACCCTTCCCTCATCCAAAATCCTGGCAAGTTCAAAACCATTCATTCCCGGGAGGCTGGACGCCGCCAAAACCAGTTCAGGTTGTGTACTTCTAATCATCTTCAAAGCCGATATGCCATCCTCAGCTTCACCTACCACGAAATAACCGGCCTGATTCAGAATGTCAGCTAATTTTCTCCTTGCCTGGCTGTCCCTTTCAGCTATGATTACCCGGAATCTCTCCATACATCCCCTGCTCCTTGTTAAGACCGCGATTGTCCATTATAAAAATCATAATCAATTTTCCACCGCCACACCCGTAATAAAAGTACCGGGCTCTTTCCTGAGGTCGATGACCTGTATCCCATGCAAGGACCTCCCTTTTGCGTCATACAATAACTGAACACGGGGTTGGGCCGGGTAATTCTCAGCTATGCATGTAACTACCCCTCTACAGCCTGTATTCAGGACAACACTGCTCCCCAAGGCATATGGAGTGATACTGCTTTCAAATACACCGGCTATATCCTGATCAAATTCTTCTTTTTGCAGGTTCCTGATGATGTTTATCACTTCACCCGGTGTTAACCGAGACCGGTACGGCCTGTCTTCACAGAGAGCATCATAAACATCGGCAATCCCCACAATCCTGGCAAATTCAGGGATAGTATTCCCTGACAGCCCCTTTGGATAACCTCTTCCGCTGCAGCGTTCATGGTGATAAAGAGCAGTCTCGGCTACTGCCTGACTTATGTCTTCAGTGCTGCTGAGCACTTCATATCCGTATGCAACATGTTTTTGAACTATTTTGTACTCCTCTTCAGGCAGTACCTCCTGTTTACCAATAATACGGTCAACTACCAGGACCTTGCCGACATCATGAAGCAGAGCTGCAGTTCCCAGTTCCAGCAGCCTTGACCTCACATAACCAAGAGATATCCCCGTCAGTGCAGACAGGATACAAACATTTATGGAATGTCCAAAAGTGTGGTCTTTTATTGACATGATATGAATAAGGTGTCCCATAACACATCTATTTAATATTATTTCATCAAATAATTCTCCGGCCTTCGCTCTTAGTTTCCTTTGTTCCGGGTTTCCCCCAGATTTGAATTTCAACAGCGCCTTCTTCATGTGCTTAACCGCTTCTATGCGTGTCCCTTCTATGGCCATTTCATCCAGTTCCATAAAAGCGCTGCCACCTTCAACATATACTGACGTTATCCCCAGTTCTTTAAGTCGTTCCAGGTAATGCCCGTGCAGCGGAGTCCCCTTATTAAGTATGATTTTTCCTTCCCGGTCAAATATTGACCTGGCCAGGTAAGCCGGAGGCCTGACAATCTCTATTGGTACAAGTCTCATCATGATTTTCACCTGATTTCTGCACGAAGTAAAACTCCACCTGAAATAAAATTCTTACTATTAACAAAATTCTACATTATATTTTGAATTCCTTCATAAATGGTAGTTTCTCTGAAATGGCCGGTAATGCTTTAAATCCACTAAAAATAAGTCAAGGCAGCCCCTTTGATGAAAAAAAGGCTGCCTGATTATAATATATTCTATTATGTGTTAACTCTTTATCTTATACAATACCATGAGCGAGCATGGCATCAGCAACTTTAACGAATCCGGCAATATTGGCGCCATTAACGTAGTTGACAAAATCGCCCTGCTTACCATACTCAACACACTGGCTGTGAATAGCTTCCATGATACAATTGAGCTTTTGATCAACCTCTTCACGGGACCAGCTCAGGCGCAGGCTGTTCTGGGACATTTCCAGACCGCTGGTGGCCACTCCGCCGGCATTAGCTGCTTTGCCCGGGCCATAAAGAATCTTACTGTCAAGGAAAATATCCACTGCTTCAGGGGTACTGGGCATATTGGCTCCTTCAGAAACACAAATACATCCATTCTTAATGAGTTCTTTAGCTTCTTCGCCATTGAGTTCGTTTTGAGTAGCACAGGGCAGGGCAATGTCACAAGGCACATTCCAGGGACGCATATTTTCATAATACTCACACCCGTATTTTTCTGCATACTCTTTAATACGGCCGCGTTTTACATTTTTCAGCTCCAGAATAAAAGCTAATTTCTCTTCATTTAGCCCGTCCCGGTCATAGACAGTCCCATTTGAATCTGACATGGTAACCACTTTTGCACCCAGCTGCATTGCTTTCTGGGCAGCGTACTGGGATACATTTCCGGAACCGGAGATAGCTACCACTTTACCCTCAAAGGAGTCACCGCGGGTTTTCAGCATTTCCTCGGCAAAGTAGCAGGCACCGTATCCGGTGGCTTCCGGACGAATCAGGCTGCCGCCCCAGCTAAGGCCTTTTCCGGTGAGGACTCCGGTAAATTCATTGCGGAGTTTCTTATACTGGCCAAACATAAATCCAATCTCGCGGCCTCCTACACCTATGTCCCCGGCAGGCACGTCAGTATCTGCTCCTATATAACGGAACAATTCATTCATAAATGACTGACAGAAACGCATTACTTCATTATCAGACTTTCCTTTGGGGTCAAAATCGGACCCGCCTTTACCGCCACCCATGGGAAGGGTAGTCAGGGCGTTCTTGAATACCTGCTCAAAGGCAAGGAATTTCAGGACGCCAAGGTTTACTGAAGGATGAAAACGGAGGCCTCCTTTAAAAGGACCAATAGCGCTGTTCATCTGAATACGGAAACCGCGGTTGATCTGCACTTCACCCTTATCGTCAACCCAGGGTACCCGGAACATAATAACCCGCTCCGGCTCTGCTATCCTTTCAAGGACTTTGGCGTCCTTATACTTGGGATTGGCCTCAATAAAAGGCATCAGGGATGTAACGACTTCGTGCACTGCCTGGTGAAACTCCTTTTCACCGGGGTTGCGTGCAATAACCTGTTGCATAAAACTTTCAATACTCACTTTGTGTTCCTCCCCTTTAAATGAAAAATTATTTGATATAAATAAAAGCATCCCCAAAAACAGGTCTGCTAACAACCTGTTTTCGAGGACGCCATTGCCCTTGTTACTGTTGGTGCGAAAATTAAAAGCCGTGTCAAACAGTCACATTTATTTAACTCACATACACAATTATATCAAAACAGCAAATATTTTCAATACTTTTTTTGCATCATTTCAATACTTTGTGTCATATCTTAAGGGCTTATTCCTATATACAGACATATTCGTTTGTTTTTTTAACTTATTTAAAACAATGGTAAATATTCCTCCAGTTCCCACGAATGGACATGACTTTGGAACCTCTGCCATTCCATCTGTTTTGCCGTTATATACTTATGGGTCAATTCTTCCCCTATAGTTTTAATAATCAGCTCATCCTGTTTTAAGAGGTCAACAGCCTTTTCAAGATTCTGCGGCATGGTCAGAACATCTCTGGTCCGGTACTCTGCCGGTGATAGTGCAAAAAGGTTGTCACTTACCGGCCGGGAGGGCTGAACCTTAGCTTTTACCCCTGCCAGCCCAGACTTAAGCAGCACTGCCAAAACCAGATAAGGATTGCATGCCGGATCAGGGTTCCTCAGTTCTACTCGTGTTTCCTCCGCCCTGTTGGCGGGAACCCTGATTATCGTGTTGCGGTTTTCGGTTGACCAGGCTACATAACATGGGCTGAGGTCACCCGGTATCAGCCTCTTATAGGAATTTACAATGGGGTTGGTCAATACGGCAAAGGAAGGGGCATGACTTATTAGGCCTCCTACATAATGGCGTGCCGTATCACTCAACTGTCCGGGGTTCCGCGGGTCATAAAATGTGTTCTCAAGGCCCTGGAAAAGGGTCTGGTAGATGTGCAGGGCCGAGCCGTTTAAATTGTTATCCGGCTTGGGCATAAAGGAGGCATGCAGCCCATGCCTCCTGGCAATAGTCCTGACAACAAACCTGAAGGTAACCAGCTTGTCTGCCATTGACAGGGCATCATCGGTTTTTAAGGATATTTCGTGCTGGCCGGGAGCAAACTCATGGTGTGATGAACCTATCTCAAAACCCATTTCCTCAAGTGTCAGGACCATGTCACGGCGGGCATTTTCCCCCAGGTCTACCGGGGAAAGGTCACAATAGCCAGCAGTGTCGTGGGTTAACACCGTGGGTTTGTTCCTGTCATCTGTCTGGAACAGAAAAAATTCCGTTTCCACCCCAACCATCATCCGTAAATCCATTGCTTCTGCCTCTGTGACAACCTTTTTGAGGACATTTCGGCAGCAGCATTCATAGGCAGTCCCGTCAGGATTTACGATATCACATATCAGCCGGGCAACTGCACCTTCCCTGGGCCTCCAGGGAAATATAACAAAACTCGCCGGGTCAGGATGCAGGCAGATTTCCCTCTCCCTGTTGCCAACCATGCCGTCAATTACCGAGCTGTCAAACCTGATTCTGCCTTCCATAGCTTTTGGAAGTTCTTCTACAGTAATGGCAATGTTTTTAAAAATCCCGAAAATGTCGGTAAACTGCATCCGGATAAACTTCACATTATATTCCTGGGCCTGCTCAAGTACATCATCCTTGGTAAAGGTTCTCAAGATAAGTCACTCCCATCTGTTACCGTTCTGGTCTCCAGTGCCTTGATTAAATGTTTAGCCACATTATGCATCGGTATGCATTTATCCATACTTAATTTTTGTATATATTTAAAAGCCTGCTGTTCAGTCATTCCTTTAAATTCTATCAGCAGGCCTTTTGCCCTTTCCACGATTTTACGGGTCTCCACCGACTGTTTTAATTTACGGGTCTTCTCCTCATACTGACAGATTTTCTTGAAAGTGGCCACACATACTTCGATTGCCGGAAAAAGATTAGTATCTTCAACCGGCCTTAGAATATAGGAGAGGCTCCAGTGTTCCAGCGCCTGAATCACCTCATCCTGCCGGTCAATTTCGGTCACCAGGAGAACCGGGGCAACCTTGTGTTCCTCAATGATTTTGGCTGTCTCCAGCCCATCTCGCTCCGGGAGCTGAGCATTAAGGATAACCAGGTCCGGCTGGGTGTTAAAAGTCATCTGGAGTGCCTTCCGGCCGTCAGCTGCCTCCCCGATAACCATATGGCCGGCATTAAGCAGTTTTTCTTTTAAATATTTGCGGAATACAGGATCTGTATCTGCGATTATTATCCTTAACCCATACATTTCCGCACCTCGATTTATGTCTTCAACTATTAACTATTGATATTTCGCTGTCAATCAGACAAATCCTGCGTATGTTCTATGATAAAACAGTGTTCCATTTTTTCACGGAAAATAATGATACAATACTCCATAATAAGAGAACCCAGCGCTATCTTCCCCTGCTCTGGGTTCTCTTATTATGGGTTCTCTTATTATGGGTTCTCTCTATTATTTTGCTTTTATCCCACATATACCCGTGGTACCCGGTTACTTATCATACAGACAATTTCATAATTAATGGTGCCGATTAAATCAGCCAGTTCATCTGCAGTTACACTCTGCTCCCCTTCCCGGCCTATCAGGGTAACCACATCTCCGGCCCGGACTTCCGGTACTTCACTGATATCAATAATAAACTGGTCCATACAGACTGTACCTATTACAGGCACCCTGACACCACGAGCGAGAACATAGGCCTTATTAGAGAAAAGCCTGCTGTACCCGTCGGCATAACCGACCGGTATAGTAGCTGCCCTGATCTCATCCCTGGTAACAAAGGTACGGCCATAACTGATACTGGTATCTGCCGGAACTGTTTTCACATGGGCTGCTCTTGCCTTAAAGCTCAGCGCCGGTTTAAGATCAACACTCTCTTTTTGCACCTCTGGTGAAGGATATAGTCCGTAAACACTGATTCCTGCCCGGACCATGTCCAGGTGAACACCGGGCAGGTCAATTATGGCTGCACTGTTGGCCGCATGTTTGATAACCTCCGGAAAACCCTCGTTTCTTAACCGGGAAATAACCTTACAAAACTGTGCATATTGGCGGTATGTATATTCCTTGTCTGCTGTATCTGCCACTGAAAAATGGGTTAAAATCCCTTCCGGTGCTATGCCCGGAAGGGTAGCTGCCTTTATAATCTCATCAACAGAAGAACTCTCGCCGGCAGGAAAACCCAGCCTGCCCATTCCGGTATCCACTTTGATGTGAATTTTGGCCTTTTTCCCCAGTTTTACAGCGGCCTGCGATATGGCTTCCGCACCTTCCCGGCTGTACACCGTCTGAGCAACTCCAAGACTGACAGCTTCTTCTGCCTGTTCAACGGGGGTATAGCCAAGTATCAGTATCGGAGCGCTGATGCCGGCCTCCCGCAATTCGCGGGCTTCATCAAGAATGGCTACACCCAGGTAATCAGCGCCATTCTCCAGAACAGTTTTGCTCACCGGAACAGCTCCGTGGCCGTAGGCATTGGCTTTAACCACCGCCATTATCCTGGCATCAGACGCAACGGTCCGGCGCAGTTCTTTCATATTATGTGCTATGGCGGAGAGGTCTACCTCCACCCAAGCCGGTCTCAGGCTCACTTTACCGGTCAACCTCCTTATTTATGAAAGGTCTTTACTGTGAAGGGTCTTTGACAGACAGTGACCTAATGATATCTGCCCTGCTGATAATACCCACCAGTTTACCATCTCTTGTCACCGGGACCCTGTTAATTCCATTATCGGCCATGATAGTGGCAATCTCCTCCACCGCCGTATCCTCATCCACTGTAATCGGGTCTTCTGTCATCATTCCCTCAACCTTTACAGCAATTGCTTTCCTCAGAGTATCCTTAAATTCTTCCGGATCGTCCAGGTAGATGACTCCACCAAGAATCTGGATATAGGATGGGACACGAAGCTCCTGTCTACGCGCCAGCAGGTCACCTTCAGTGACAACCCCAATTACCTCCGCCTCTGCATTCACTACCGGAACCCCGCTTATTTTATTGTTTACCAGCAGCTTGACAACATCCTCTACCGTATCATCAGGAGAAACCGTGATGACATCAGCAGTCATAATTTCCTTTGCTATCATTCTATTAAACCTCCTCGCAAATAGTGACCCTGATTGCCTGGGGCAGGTAATCCAGCACATCTCCCGCCACCAGGGAAACCATACCTTTTTCCCTGGCTGCCAGGTCTCCGGCAAGCCCGTGGAAATAGACTCCGGCAACTGCAGCTTCAAGGGGAGTCAATCCCTGTCCGATAAGTCCGGCAATAACTCCGGTAAGGATATCACCTGTTCCTCCGGAAGCCATTCCCGGATTCCCTGTAGGGTTAACATAAACTGTGCCCTCCGGGTCGGCAATGATTGTGCGAAAACCCTTCAGTACTATCACGGCGTTCCATCTGACCGCAGCCTCCTGGGCGGCCTCAACCCTATTGTTCTGAACTTGATCTGTTTTTATCCCCAGCAGTCTGGCCATTTCCCCAGGATGTGGAGTAAGCACCGGTACTGCCTGACATGTCTCCAGGATGCCCGAACTGCCGGCAAGTGCATTCAGCCCGTCAGCATCAATAATAACCGGTTTCTCCAACTGGGGGACAATCTCCCGCACAAATTCAACCGTACTCTCATTTGCCGATATCCCGGGTCCAAGCGCCAGAACATCCGCGGCCTCCAGCATTTCAAGCACAGCTCCGGACGCATCCCTGCTAACAGTCATTTCCCCTGTTTCCGGAAGGGGTTTGGTCATCACCTCAGTCAACTTAACTTCCATCAGGCTGTGTATTCCCGCTGGAACCGCCAAGGTCACCAACCCTGCTCCAGCCTTAAGGGCAGCCATGCTCGCCAAAGCGGCAGCCCCGGACAAGCCCTGGGAGCCAGCCACCAGAAGTATTTTTCCATAACTTCCCTTATGTCCATCGGCAGCCCTTTGGGGCATCAGCTTTCGGACTATTTCGGGAGTAGTCATAAACCTCCTGACAGCTTGGTTTTTCAAGAGAAAAGACGGAATTGAAATATCAGCAGTCGTCAGTTTTCCGGTATAATCCGGCCCCTCCTGAATAACCAGTCCTATTTTTGCCTGGGCAAAGGTAACTGTCCGGGAAGCCCTGATACAGGGGCCGTGCGTCTGACCGGTATTGGCCTCCAGCCCTGATGGAATATCTACAGCTATTACCGGTTTACCCGAAGAATTTATTATTTCGATGATTTTCCCCACATGTTCTGGCACCGCTCCGCTAAAGCCGGTACCAAAGATGGCATCTACCACCAAGTCAGTATAAACCATTGAAAGCTTGACTATATTCAGGCTGTTCGGATTAATAACCGGATAGGGGTTACATTCCATTGACTGCAGAATGTTCAGATTAACTTTAGCATCACCGGTGATATCCTTAATATCCGCAAACATCAGAACCTTCACTTCGGCCCCGGCATTCAGCAGGTGTCTGGCCACAACAAACCCATCCCCGCCATTATTGCCCTTCCCGGCAAAAATAGTTATGACCTTACCCCGGGGTTCTCCTATCATTTCCTTAATCTCTTTAACCACTTGAAGTCCCGCGTTTTCCATCAGGACAACTCCCGGAATACCCAACTCGTTAATGGCAGTCCGGTCGAGATTTTGCATCTCTTGTGCTGTTAACAGATACATCTTGTGCCACCTCACTGATAATCGGCTTCAATGACCCGGCCTCCGGTGTTCAAAGGCTGTCCATGAGCGACCACAAAGGCCACAGCATATTCCTTACAATGACTGAGGGATATTTGGAAACCGCTGATCCCCAACCCCCTGGCAGTCTCCAGAGCAGCGCCGCTCAATCTGGCTTCAGGTCTGCCTCCACCGTTGATAACAATCTCAATATCGGTCCAGCTAACCCGGCCAATCCCAGTGCCTATCGCCTTAGCGACAGCTTCTTTGGCAGCAAAGCGGGCAGCCAGTGATGGCCATGGGTGTTTTTTACGCATACAATACTCTTGTTCAACTGCTGTAAAAACTCTGGGACCAAATCTATCAGAATTCCTGAAGGCCTTCTGAATTCGGGAAACCTCAATAATATCAACACCGGTTCCGCTAATCACCTCAAATTTACCTTCCTTTCAAAGAAACATCCAATATACACGCCCTGCGCCAGGATTGCATTCGGGCATAGCAGCCCCTATTAATATTTACCATATTTGTTCTGGATATATTCATTCTCCATAAAAACATAAAACCCTGCAAATATAAGCAGGGCTTCAGATAATCACTTTTCAGGCAGAATCGCTCCCAAACTCTTGAAGCATTTTCTTCTCTTCATCACTTAAGATTTTGTCTAGATCAAGAAGAATCAGAAGTCTTTCACCGACCTTAGCAACACCTGTGATGTACAGAGAGTCAATGCCGCATACTATATGGGGAGCGGGTTCTATATCAGAGGTATTTATCCTGAGAACCTCAGACACTGAATCAACCTCAACACCAAAAGTATGGTTTGCTACCTGGACTACGATAATGCGTGCATCTCCGGTATACTCCGTCAAGGGCAGGTCAAACCTCTTTTTCATATCTATAATAGGTATAATCTGTCCCCTGAGATTAATAATCCCTTCAATAAATACCGGTGACCTAGGCACCTTAGTCGTAGTTGTTAACCTATTGATTTCCTTCACTTGGGTAATGGGAACACCGTATTCCTCATTTCCCAGTCTAAACACAACAAACTGCAGTTCCGATCCAGTTGCAAAGTGGTCTGACAAATCTTCACACCTCCCAAAAGCCGTCTTTACGCATAAATTCGACATGTTTTGCGAATTTCCTCTTACATGCCCAGTATTTTCCTCAGTTTTTTCGCCTGAGCACGGCTGACAGGCACTTCACTCTTTTCATTATCTTCTACTATTAATGTATAGGTTCCATTAAAAAACGGAATAATTTCCTTTACTTTATGAAGGTTTGCCAGATAGCAACGATGTGTCCTGAAAAAAATCGAAGGATTGAGCCGGCTTTCAAGCTCTTTCAGGGTAAATCTGGTAAACAGTTTATCACTGAATGTCTTAATATAAACATAGTCCTGTTCCGTAAACGCATATATGATATCTGACTCATTGACAAGAATAGTTTTACCCTGTTTTTCGGCAGGGATACGGTCAATCTTGATATGCTGCGGCTTCTGACCGGCTTTGGCCGCTCCTTCCTGGGAGAAAACCGGCTGCTCCTCCGCAGAATCGTCCGTGTTGTGGACTGCCTGCTGTTGGTTAATCTTGACTATCTTGTTAATCGTCTGGGTCAGTCTTTTTTCATCAAACGGTTTGAGTATATAATCAACGGCATTGACTTCAAATGCTCTGACAGCATATTCGTCATATGCAGTTACAAAAACAACATGTGGCGGGCTGGGCATTTCCTGAACCTTTGCCCCTACTTCAAGGCCGTTCATCCCGGGCATTTCGATATCAAGAAACAGAATGGAATAGTCCAGGGCCTTTATCAGAGTAAGGGCCTCTTGAGCATTCGTAGCCTCACCCACAACTTCAATGTTATCGAATTTATTGAGGAGAAATCTCAGCTCCTTCCTGGCCGGATACTCATCATCAACAATCAATGCCTTAAGCTTCATTAACCTGCCCCCTCTCATCTTCTTGAGCGTCCAGGATCAATGGAACCCTGACCTGGATAGTTGTCCCCTCTCCAACATCGCTCGTAATTCTTAACGCATATTCCTCCCCAAATAAACTCTTCAGCCTTTCATTAACATTGCTAAGACCTACCCCGTTTCCAGAACCCACCCCCTGTTGGAGCACCAGACCTATTCTGTCACGGGGAATACCAACCCCGTCATCCTTGACCAGAACGTGCAGTTCCCCTAAGTCCTTCTTTATGGTAATCTGTACCGCACCCGGTCCCACCTTAGGTGTAATGCCGTGCTTAACGGCATTTTCTACCAAAGGCTGCAGAGTCAGTACAGGTATCTGATATTTCATCAATTCCGGGTCAATATCCCTTAATATCCTGAGTTTTTCCCTGAACCTGGCCTTTTCCAGCACCAGATATGTGTTAATATACTCCAGCTCTTCCCTCAGGGTATTGAAATGCCCGTGTTTTTTCAGCGTCTGGCGGAAAAAGGCTGCCAGTCGTATCAGCAGTCTGCGGGCTGTCTCAGGATTAGTACGGCTGAACATAATAATTGTATTCAGGGTATTAAATAGGAAATGCGGGTTGATCTGGGCATGAAGAGCCTGTAACTCTGCTTTTGTCACCAGTTGAGTCTGCCTGTCGAGTTCTGCCAGTTCCATCTGTACGCCAAGCAATTGGGCAATCCCAACTGCCAGCTTGACTACATGTGGCGGCATCTGGCCTTCCTTCGTCTGATAAAGCTTTACACAACCCTCTATCTGTCCCCTGCATTTCAGAGGTGCAATAACCGCTGCCTCCAGAGGGCAGTCACAGTCCTTAACCGGGCATTTCAGTTTTTCTTTGTTGTCAACTATTTTCAGTTCTCCGTTTTGAATAACCTGTTTGGTAGCTTCCGTCAGGATTAAACGACCGGGCTGATGACGTTCGCAGCCTGCCCCAACGTAAGCTAGCACCCTTTCCCGGTCCGTTATGGCTACAGCAGCAACATCACTTATTTTAAGAATAATCTCAGCGGCTTTCTGTGCCGTTTCCTCATTTAATCCCTGTCTCAAAAACGGGAGGGTCTCATTTGCTATCAGCAGTGTGGAATCCAGGTGTTCGTCACCCTCATCCATCCGGACGGTAACATATTTGTGCGGTTTCATGTAATCGAGAAGAAGATAAGAACCCAGGGCATTAATCAAAAAAAACACCACGACAATAACCCAGGGGTGTGTAGTCACATCAGCAGCCATAAAGACAGTCCCAAATTGGACAACTGTCAGTCCAAAGGCGATTGCCGCCACGCGCAATAAATGCATAAATCCCCTCTCCCTACCATTAATAGGCAGCATATCTTCCATAATAGACCTCACAAACATAATTAATCGGGGTATTCTTAATTTTCTTAATATTAATAAATTATTCTACTCGTTTTCCTATATTCCTTCATTTTATGTCAGTAATTATTTACAGTGTGCCTTAAATCCTTCAGGAGAAGTGTTTTTTCTGCAAAAACCAGATACAAATGGATAAACTGGCATGTTTTGGGAAACACTCTAGTAAAATACTACCTCAGTCAGGAGGTGAATGCAATGGCAAGACCCAAATACACCTGCAGCCAGTGCGGCAAGATTTCCGGCCTCCCGGACTTCTGCTGCGGCAAATCGATGGCTCTTAAAGGAAGTTTCTCGTGCAAGGCCTGCGGCTCATCGTCAAGCGTGTCCGGCGAATGCTGCGGGCAGCCGATGCAGCAGCTGTAGCTTTGACAGTAGTTTTAAGTTTCTTCTGGCAGTTAGTAAGATAGGGGTAGATGTTATTCTGCTTACCGGAATACATCTACTCCTATTGATTTTTTTTATTAATTTTCCAAAATTTATTTTAAATAACTATTGACAAGATGACCAAATAATGTTACTTTATTATTGTACTAGTAAATTAATACAAGGAGGTGGATAAATGCTTTGAAATTTGATTTAAACTTCCAGAGTGGTATCCCAATTTATATTCAGCTTAAGGAGCAGATCAAATACGGTATGGCCCGGGGACATTTGAAACCGGGAACACAGCTGCCGACAGTTCGAAAACTTGCCATCGACTTAAGGATTAATGCCAACACAGTCAGCAGAGTTTACTCAGAACTGGAACACGAAGGACTCCTCGCCACACGGAAGGGAAAAGGCACATTTGTGCTGGACCACAATATCTCACACCAAAGAAATGATATTGAGGTTCTGAAAACCGAGATGGAGAATCTGGTAAACAAAGCCAGAGAGCTTGGATTTACCCCTGATGAAATAAGCAGTTTGTTTTCAGAATGGGCCAAACGAGTATCAGACCGTTAAGCTAAAGGGGGGACAATCATGAGTGAAGAGGAAGTCCTAAACGAACTTATCTTAAAAGCCTTAGAGCTTAAGTATTCTCCGGAAGAACTTAACCGACTCATGCAAAAATGGGTTAACCGAATAACTGATGATTACTATTATGTTAGGGTCATCAAAAAGAATGGGAGGTTATCAGTTTATGGGTAATACTTATGTGTTGGATAAAGACACTCACAGGAATTCACATCCTATAGCTATCATGCTGTTCCTGTTGGTCATGGTTTTCGGTATCTTTTGGGCAGTTTACCTCAAGTTTTTCACCTTAATCGGAGTAACCCTGATTACTGCACTGCTGGCGACCAGTTCAATTCAAATCGGGGCCCAGTGGGAGAAAGCTGTTGTCCTCCGCTTCGGAAAGTTCCATCGTTTAGCAGGTCCGGGCGTCTTCTTCGTGATACCAATAGTTGAAACAATCACTACATGGATTGACCAGAGGGTGCAGGCAATTCCTTTTCACGCTGAAGAAACCCTAACCAAGGATACAGTCCCGGTAAACGTTGATGCCATTATGTTCTGGGTAGTCTGGGATGCGGAAAAAGCCGCCCTTGAGGTCAAGGACTATGAGGCAATTGTAAGCTGGGCAGCACAAACTACCCTTAGGGACGTAATCGGTAGAACCATGCTGTCAGACATGCTGTCTAACAGGGAACATATTGATCAGGAACTGCGTCGGATAATTGACCTGAAGACGGAACCCTGGGGAATATCAGTCCAGTCAGTAGAAATCAGGGATGTTGTTATCCCTGCCTCCCTTCAGGAAGCCATGTCCAGGGAAGCCCAGGCCGAGCGGGAAAGCAAAGCCAGGATGATTCTTGGTAATGCTGAAAACCTGGTAGCCGACAGTTTCGTTCAAGCCTCAAAGGCATATCAAAATAACCCGGTGGCTATGCAGCTCAGGGCAATGAACATCCTTTACGAAGGCCTGAAGGAAAAAGGAGCTTTGGTGGTCGTCCCCAGCAGCGCAGTACAGACAATGGGACTTGGCACGATTACCGGCTTAACATCAACAGTAAAAAATACAGAGTGGGGACAAGATTTCTTAGGTGAATAATCATGGTTACATATCCAAAAACAAAATATCTGCAGGGAGGCTGTCCGGAAGAGAATTCGGGACAGCCTCTTTCGTTTCTGCTCCAAATATTGCCCAACGTTTTTTTGAAAATGGCTTTGTGAATTAATATCCTTTTTACATAATTTGTAGTATAATTTAGTTTAGATTTATATTTATTAATTGATAAGGTGCATCTTACGGAAATTTTTTCATTGGAGGTATTTTTCAGTCATGAAACTTATTAAAAACAATATCCTGGAAGCCATCGGCAGCACTCCACTGGTGAAAATTAACCACCTTTGCCCTAACCCAAATGTACTTATTGCAGCTAAACTTGAAGGGAACAACCCGGGGGGCAGCATCAAGGACCGCCCTGCACTATACATGATAGAAATGGCCGAACAGTCAGGAGAACTGACCAAGGATAAAATTATAATTGAACCAACCAGCGGCAACACCGGCATTGGCCTGGCAATGGTTGCCGCCGTAAAGGGCTATAGACTGGTTGTCACAATGTCTGAATGGATGAGCATGGAGCGCCGCAAAACCCTGTCGGCATTTGGCGCCGAAATCATCCTCACACCTGGTGAAAAAGGCACTGATGGAGCCATTGAAAAGGCCCATGAACTGTATGAATCCAATCCCAGCCTCTATTATATGCCTAACCAGTTTGCCAATGAAAACAATTATCTCTCTCATTGTGAAGGAACCACTAAGGAGATCTGGGAACAGACTGAAGGTAAAATTACTCATTTTGTAGCCGGAATGGGGACCACCGGAACACTGATGGGCGTATCCCGGCGTCTCAAAGAATTAAACCCTGATATTCAGATAGTCGGTGTTGAGCCTAACATGAGCCATAAGGTTCAGGGGCTGAAGAATATGGAAGAAGCCAGAATCCCGGAAATCTATGATATCAGCCGCCTGGACCGCAAGATCCGGATTAGTGACGAAGATGCCTTTGACATGGCCCGCCTGCTTGCCCGGAAGGAAGGTATTTTTACCGGAATCAGCGCTGGTGCGGCAATGCATGTGGCTGTAGAAACTGCCAGAGAAATTGACAACGGTGTTATTGTAGTCATAATCCCTGACAGGGGTGACAAATACCTGTCAACCGACCTCTTCTGCTTTAACCCCTGCGGCAATACCCTGTGTACCATAAAAGGAGAGTAGGTCATGCCTGGTCAGACTGCCTGTTTTTCTCTCCGGATGTCATCAGAAGCATTCCTGCTGCGCCCACTGCAAAGCCACCGATATGGGCCCACCAGGCGACCATGTTTCCGGCTGCTCCCAGTGTCAGGAACCCACTCAACCACTGAGTCAGGAACCAGATGAGCAGAAAGACGAAGGCCGGTATCTCAATAAATGTAAAAAAGAAAAGAATCGGCAGCAGGGTCAGCACCTTTGCCCTGGGATAACTGACAAAGTACGCTCCCAGAACACCGGCAACCGCGCCGCTGGCCCCTATAACCGGCTCCGCGGCAACCGGATTTGCCAATACCTGTGCCAGGGCGCCGGCCAAACCAGCCAGAAAGTAAAGAAAAATATACTTCCCCCTGCCCAGCCGGTCCTCGACATTATCACCAAAAATCCATAGGTACAGCATATTTCCCAGCAGGTGGACAACTCCGCCATGCAGAAACATTGAGGTAAATAAGGGCACGATTGCCGGTATCATGCCTCCCTCACCCGCCACAAACCCGAAAACCCGCCTCGGAACGACCCCAAAATCATAAAACAATCCTGACAGCTGAGCCTGACCCAGGGACAGCTCATAGACAAATATCACCACATTAATAATTATTATAGCCACACTGACCACCGGAAAGCTGCGTGACCGGATATTGTCCCGGAGTGGGATCATTTATTTTACCTCCAAATCCAGATTTAAAATTCTTCTATTATATAGTAACCCAAAACGTATGTAAAATGTACTGCTGAAAAATGCGCTAATGCTTTTAATTTCGGCTATGAATTATTTAGGTGAAAAAGGCGTAACTTAAAGCAAAAGAATAACCACCGCATTAATAGTGGCTATTCTACTGGAAATACTTCCTCATGTTTTCCTATGATATAGAAAGTATTTATCTGATCTTTTCCTTCAGAGATTATTTCTATAATGATTCTGATTGACATATTTACGCTAATTTCATAGAAGTTGTCTGTCCCCTGAACCTTTTTGAAGCGTAGAGAAGGATGAGCAGGGTTCTTTATAAAGAGGTCAATTTTTGTAAGAGCCTGTTTGACAATTTTTTGCTCTAAGGACTTGAACTGTTTATCAAATTTACGAGTTGTTTGGAACCGCCTAGTCATTATCCAAGCCCTTTACAAATTCATCTGCATTCTCAAATTTACGGACCCTGCCAGCTTTTACATCTTCTTTGGCTTCCAACATATCTTTTTGAGTAGCTTCAGTCCAAAAATAGGCCTGACTAGATGGTATGAGTTTATAAGGTTCCATTACAATTTTGTTGCCCTCAATTTTAACATCTAAGACATCACCTTCAGATATTTTCAGGCGCTCTCTAATCTCTCTGGGGATACTAATCAGATTGCGTTTTTGGACAGAAACTTTATGAGTTTTGATATTCCTTTTTGGGGCAGGCATAAGTATTACCTCCAATCAATTACACTGTAATTACAGTATAACCGTAAAAACGCAAAAACACAACAGGGTAGATGGTCGAAATTGGCGGTAATAGCTCCTTCATCGCCTAATAACAAAAGACATAGACATAAAAGTTTAAAGAAACGAAATAACGTACTGGGAAGGATGATAAGATGAAAAGAATGGAAATAGTCCAAGGAGATATTACAAAAATTCATGTTGATGCTATCGTGAATGCTGCCAATAACAGTTTATTAGGTGGCGGAGGCGTTGACGGCGCTATACATAAAGCGGGCGGGAAAGCCATACTTGATGAATGCATGGAAATAAGAAACAGGCAGGGAGGTTGTGAAACGGGAGAAGCTGTTATCACTACCGCAGGAAAGCTCCCTGCCAAATATGTTATTCATACAGTAGGCCCGGTATGGCACGACGGAAACGATGGTGAAGAACAATTATTAAGGAATTGTTACCGAAATTGTTTAACTTTAGCATTGGGTAACAATGTAGAAACTATTGCTTTTCCTAACATTAGCGCCGGAGTATACCGCTTTCCAAAACAGTTAGCGGCTCAGGCAGCTATTGATGAGGTTTCCAGATTCGTAAGGGACAATGAATCTAAACTACAGAAAGTAATTTTCGTTTGTTATGATTCCGCAAACTATAAGTTATACCAAGAGCTCCTCAAATAATTCTGACTTGGAACTGCTGATACTATGTCCCCATAAGTAAATAGGGCACTCGCTCTCAATTTCGGCTCCAAATTAGGAAGTGGCAGATGTGTTCCGGAAGAACGAGTCTGACGTCCGTTTGTCGGTTCCCGCAGGGAACCGGTAATAAGGTCAGCGAGTCCCGTAATAAATGGGGACCCTCTCTGACTTTCTGCTATGAATTAGGAAGTGGCAGATGTGTTCCTGAAGGATGAGTCTAACGTCAACTTGTCGGCGATCCGCGAATGCGGGAGCCGGTAACAAGCTGAGTTGTTGCCATCCTGGAGGAATACATTTGCCACTTCCTTGCTTTATAGCTAAAAACAAAAGAGGTTCCTATTCACTTATCCGATAGCTAACCGCCGCTAAAACTCCCACCTCGTCAGGTGGGAGTTAAGCTGCGCTAAGCTCCTGGATAACGATTTCTAAACGTCAGATGGAGTCCAGACTCCACCTGACGCTAAGAAATCTGTTGATGGGACACTACCGTTCATATTTAACCGGAATCAGTTCCCTGCCTACCTGGTGAATGACTTGGTCAACCTCCTGGGTATTGTTGTTATGTATACCTAAAGTGTCTTTAATGTCTCTGATGGTGAAGAAACTGTCAAAAACCTTTTGTGCCCAGTCCTCTGAATGCTGGTTCTCTGAAAGTACAGTACAGTGAAAATCACAGACCGTTTTCGCCTCATATTTAAACACATTCTTCCAATCTGAGGTCAGGTCCATATAAAAGTCGGGATGCCATCCCCAATCCCAAACTGCAAAACCGAATTTACCATACTGTGTGGTCATCGCCGCTAGCTTTTCCCGAACCGCAGCTGCAAATCGTTCCCTGGCCCCAGGTTCTCCGTCAGCTATCTGTGCAGCCAGTCCTGTTAGCTCAAGATCCGCGTTATCCCTGAGATACTGTTGATGCCGCTGAAAAGCCAAGGTCTCAAGGTTCTTCAGCTCTTCTAAAAGCTGAGTGCGGCGCTCTTTTTCCTCGTCTACGAGAAATCCCAAAATCTTACTTTCCTTTTCTGACAAGTACTGATTGTTTCTTACCATTACCCCTAAACCCTCCTGAGATTTGAATATAAATCAGGGTATCTCCTGTATAACAATACACCATTTGTTAACATTATGCAACTTTACAAACATAAATTTAACAGAAAAAAAACAAATAAAAAACCCTGTACCTTAAAGTCTCGGAAACGCAAAGGCACAGGGCGAGGGGGTTATCCTGATGTATTCTGATGTATTCTGATGATTATTCACAACCCATTGATACAGCCGCCAGTTCGGCCAGGTGATACATCTTCAGGGGGGAATCCGCTTTAACTATCCCACCGGCCAGCCCCGAGTAACAGGTCGGGCATGGTGTAGTTAGGAACTCGGCCCCGGTAGCTTCGGCCTCTTTTATCCGGTATACCGACGCCTCTTCCTGGAGGTCATGGTTGGCCATCTTCAATCCACCGCCCACCCCGCAGCACCGGGAGTACTGCCTGTTCCGGTCCATCTCCACCAGTTCCAGGCCCGGAATCGCATCTATTATGCGCCGCGGGGCATCATAGATACCATTGTGGCGTCCCAGCAGGCAGGGGTCATGGTAGGTTATTTTGCCTTCTATCGGGATCTTAAACTGAAGCCTTCCCTGCCGGTGCAGCAGGTCAATATATTCTGCCAAGTGATATATTTCATAATTCTGTTCACCAATCCTGGCATAGTCATTTTTAAATGTCTTGTAGCATCCGGAACATGCTGTCACCAGTGTCTCTATCCCCAGACTGTTGATTTGGTCGATATTGCCTGCAGCCTTTTCCTGAAACTCCGGGTCCCCGATACGCCTGAGCTTGCCGTAACAGCAGTTCTCCTCGGGGCCGAGGATGCCAAATCTTACGCCTGCATGATTCATGATATTGGCCGCATGCTGGGAGACCATGTTTATCTTTTCATCATAGCTCGCCGTACAGCCCAGGAACAATAGGACCGGCGCCAGATTATCAGTTATCAGCTCAGGTTTCTGTGCCAGAGTGCCTTTTGACAGGCCTGCCTCCACCCAGTCAGCCTTCTCGGTACGGGATCTTTTATATGGGTTCCCATGCTTTTTCAGGGTCTCACAGTAAGTTTTCTGTTCAGGCAGCGGGCCCAGCCCGGATTCATACATGGCTTCCCGGGTATTCTCCCATAGTTCCACGGTATCCAGCCTTGCCGGACATACGAAATGGCATTGGTTGCAGCAGGAACACTCATACAGGCTTTTGGTAAAACGCGCCACTGTCTCAGGTCCCGGTTTGCGCCCAAATAAGCCAAACAAACCGCCGTTTTCACCTTTTAGTATTTCTTTGAGGTATTTTATCTTGGCACGGGGGGTAACGTCCTCTTTACTGTCAAGGGTATATACCGGACACCACTTCTGGCACTCCCCGCACCGGGTACATGCGTCCAGGCTCATCAACTGCCGGGGGCTGAGTTTTTCTATCCTGAGTTTACCGGTATTAATCCTGTCAGTCCCGGACTCCATTGCAGCCTCTGTCATATATATAGGTCACCCCGCATTCGTTCCTCTGATGCATTCAGTACTATTTCTACCGGGCCGTTAATGATGTGCATAAATTTACTGTGGGGAATGTATGCCAACAAAATTGCATTCAGGGTGGCATGAAAAACCCATAGACCCGTTGCCAGGCCGCCAACATTTGCATCACCGCTAAACAAGGCAGCCAGCCGGTAGCCTATAAAGGAATAAGTCACTTCAGTTCCCGGCATCGTCATAGAGATGCGCGCCGCCTCCAGCAGAAACCCGCTGGCGACCAACAGAAACAGGGCTGCCAGAGTTACCGTATCATCCGCATCGGTATAAAGCTGGCTGTCTTTTTTGATATACCTCCTGATAATTGCCATTGCCAGACCGGCCAGAATTGCCAGGCCAAAGAGGTCGCCTGCAGCCTTGTAATAGTTATGGCCCGCACCTTCCAGCATGTACAGGCTGACCCGGGAACTCTCCGGGATTACCATCTCCAGGACCACCGCTATTGCAGACAACATTAACAGGCCTATAAAACCATAAAATATCAGCATATGTGCCAACCAGCGGGCGGCGCTTTTTTCCGCCAGTTGTTTCTGAAACAGTACTTCTCTGAAAAAGGTTTTCAACATTATCAGAAAATCGGGTTCATTATACAGGGACCTCCTCCGGGCTTTAAAATAAAAGGAAATCTTATAGCCCAGCCCAGTGAACAGGAGTAATACTCCCAGGAACTGGACAACCCAAAAGTAAGCCCAGGGTTTGAAATAAAGTTCTGCATCACTCATTCTTCATGCACTCCCCCTTGGCCTTAACTTTTGATAGCTTTTTCGATTTTGGGGCGATCCACCTGACGACCGATAAAAACAAACTTATTTGTATCTGTATCCCGGATCTCACCAAAATTGACCTGACCATTTACATAGTCAAAGGTTTCCGGTCCGTTCTCGGTCCGGATAATACCCTTAGCCCTATAAATGCTGCCATACTCACCGCTATTGAGGTTCTGCAATAATTCAACAATTCTCTCCTTTTTCACCATACCGTCGATAGTAAAGGATTCGGCATGAAATTGAGGGGAATAATGGAAATGCACGATGTCACCTTTAACGGCTGTCTGAGGAATTTCAGCCCGGCAGTAGACTGTAGGTATTATCAGGGCAGCAGGATTAATGCGGGCGATTTTACCCCGGCATTTTTCAATTTCTTCAGCTGAAACCAGGTCTGCCTTATTCATCATTATTATATCTGAATTCATAATCTGGTCTTTAAAGAAATTGCCCAGGTCATCTTCATGGACATCTCCTGAAAAAAAGGTTAAATCAACTACTCCGACCACCGGAGCAATCTCAATCCGGTCACTGAAATCAGCTTTTTCAAGGCCTATCAGGACTGATGACGGTGAAGCAATCCCTGAAGGCTCTATGATAAGCTGCCCGGGCTTGAAGTCCTCAAGGATATCTCTTACGGCATCAACCAGGCTTTCCCGAAGGCTGCAGCATATACAACCGCTGGGCATTTCAACAACATTAAGGTTGGTGCCTTCAGCAACAACAGCCCCGTCAATCCCCAGTTCCCCGAATTCATTTACAAGTATGGCTGTGTCGGAATTAGACTGTTCGATAAGGTTTTTTAACAAAGTAGTTTTCCCCGCACCCAAAAAACCGCATATAAGCACTATTTTCACTGCCGGCCTTCCTTTCCGCGACCCTGCCCGCAAGCTCTCATTCTTCGGTGATTTTGGTAATTTTCATGGTTACTTCCTGGTCCACCGCAGCGCCAACCAGCACCTGAACCGTCTTCAGGATTGCACTGGGCACAGGACAGTCGGGGTGGGTCAGGTGTTGGGAACAGACCTTATAAATATATGAATCAAGCATCTTGGTAAAGACACCTTTTTTCCAGTTAAGATTCCTGAATTCGTCCTTCATACCTGTAACCAGCTCACAGGCGCTGTGAAAATCAAGATTAAGACGCTTTTGGTCGTCAAGTTCTGCCTCGATAACAACCTTCAGCCCACAGGCTCCGGGTTCCACTATCCCTTTAGCCTTTTTCATAAGGTTTACCTCCCATAGGGGCAGGCCAGTACACATACCCCGCAGATATATTTTTGAAAAACCTTTACTGTATAACTCATATATTCAGTACATGCATCGGCATCAATAAATACTTCAGCCTTGTTACCGCGTTTCCATTGGACATCCCTGATAGCAGATACCGGACACGAGTTGACACATCTGGAACAACTGCCACAGGCGCTTTCAGTGTAGGGTGTCTTGCATATCTCCAGCGGCGCATCAGTCAGTACTGTTGCCCAGCTTAGCCGTGCGCCGTATTCCCGGTTCACCAGGAGACCACTTTTACCTATCCATCCCAGTCCGGAACAGGTGGCTGCAGTCTTATGGGGAAACAGGGGGTACAGTTTTGAGATAAAACTTCCATCAGTCTTTGCTGAGTCCGGAGGAATCGCCAGGGTCCGCCATCCACGTGACTTAAGCAAAGTTATTAATTTCTTCTGAACAGATTCCAGGACCAGATCAACTTCTTCATACTGGTTTGAATACACTGTCATTGAACCACACTTATAAGTCCCACGGTATCTGGGATGCTTTACGGCAATAGCGATAGCATTGGGCAGGTGCTTTAATTCAGGCGCCAGCCCGACACTGACATCCCCGAAACCGGCAAGGGTCGCCCCCCAGCTAATGATTTTTTCCTGTAGCTGCTGCGAATCAATCGTTGTCATCGTACTTTTCCTCATGCGGAGCGGAAATTTCAGCATCAAACGGCAACCCCCTTTCATTTTCAATAACCATTATTATTTCTGGATTCCGGTCCGTTTTCCTGCAAACTCAAATTATTATATTGGAGAGGGACCGCAGCCCCTCTCGTCTGAATCAATTCTAGTACACGCCGTGATCCCATCTTGGCGGGGGCAGATATTCCCAAGGCTCATTTGCCTGGATTTTTTGGGCCAGCTGCACACACTTGTAAGCATATTCAAAACAATACGGGATTCCTGGGCCGGCTGGAACGAAACCACCCAGCATCATACCAATGGCAGCAGCTTCAAATACTTCCTCAACAGAAGCGCCGGCCTTAACAGCCGGGTAAACGTGTACAATACACCTGGGTGAACAATAGCCAACACCACCGGCCATAAAAATCAGTTCCTTAACCTTACGGCTTAAAGCGCCATCTGCCCACATGCTGTTGTAAAAATCAGCAAAGGTAACACCGGCTTTGGGATTCACCTCATTAATAACTTTAAACATCCGGGGTACAAATAACATGTTGTCAACCATATACTGGTTGGCTTCTGCAGGGGTATAGTTTTTCTCTTCACACATAACTTGGGATTCGCTCCTTTCAAATAGTAGTCTTTTCAGCTTGTCAAACATCATGATGTCAAACAGTTAAGAGCTGTTTGTTTTTCACCTCCTCCTGATTATTTTAAACCCGGCCTGTATTAGGGATTGCCGGGGTTGAAGACTCTATCATTTCAAGTATCATTCTGCGGTTGCGGCAGAACTCGACATCTGTCCGGTTCCGCGGCCGGGGAAGATTCAACTCGACAACCTGCTTAATTCTTCCGGGCCGGCAGCCCATGATAACAATTCTCTCGGCCAGATAAACCGCTTCATCGATGTTGTGGGTAACAAACAAAATTGTCTTTTTTTCTTTTTCCCACAGGTTTATCAGATCTGCCTGCAGCATATTCCGGTTTATCGAATCCAACGCCGCAAAAGGTTCATCCATCAGCAGGAGTTTGGGGTTATATGCCAGCACTCTGGCAATAGCCACCCTCTGTTTCATACCTCCGGACAGCTGTTTGGGGTAATACTTGCGGTATTCGGCAAGTCCCACTTTTTCCAGGTTATGCTCTATAATGTCTCTCCAAAGGCTCGTGTCAATCTTGCGGGCCCTCAGGGCGAACCTGATATTCTCTTCCACCGTATACCATGGGAAAAGAGCATCTTCCTGAAATACAAACCCCACTTCCCCATCTTCGAGAGTGATCGGCCGGTCTTCAAGCAGTACCTGTCCCCCTGCCGGTGCATAAAGGCCGGCTACGATTCTCAGCAGGGTGCTTTTCCCGCAGCCGCTGGGCCCGACAATACAGCAGAAACAGCCTTGTTCCACTTTAAGATCCAGCCCTTGAAAAATAGTTGTCTCCCCAAACTGCTGGGTAATATCTCTTATTATCAGCGCCATGGTATCAACCTCTTTTCCAGAAAGAGGATAATCCAGTTAATCAGGCTTCCTACAATCCCGATGGCCACCATTCCGCTGATAATCTCAGCAGTTCTGCCCCCCACCGAATAGGAGGACCAGATGTAATAACCAATACCCAGTTTCCCGCCGACAAACTCCGCAGCCACAATACACATCCACCCAACACCGAAACCAACCCGAATGCCGCTGAAAATCGCCGGCAGGGCCCCGGGCAGCATCACCCGGATGAGCACCTGTCTGGAGGAAGAGCCCATTGTCCGGGCTGCCTCAATATGTATCCGGTTGACCATACTTATACCATGTATGGTATTCAGCAGGACAGGGAAAAAAGCCCCGATAAAAACAGTAAATATCTGTACATACTCTGTGGGACTCCCGGTATTGGCAAAGATTACATATGCCAGTGGTATCCAGGCCAGGGGCGGTATCGGCCTTATCATCTCAATAATAGAATCAAAATAACTTTTCAGTTTTTCCACGGAACCCATCAGAATCCCCATTGGTACTGCAGCAATAAAACTGAGTACACAGGCCTTGATTACTATCAGCAGGCTCGCCCACACTATTTGGAGCAGGGTTTTGTTGTACAGGGGATCTCCTTTTATTACAAGGTCAACAAATACCCTGAGGGTCTCCAAGGGTGTCGGAAGTTCAAGTAGTCTCAAACCTGCTATAATCTGCCATATCAGCACCAGTGAAGCCGCAGACAGCATCCTGAAAACCCTGTCACGGGATAGTATCCTGTACCGCGGTTTCTGAATAGTCTGGTCTGCTACCCTGTCTGCAGCTGTATAATTGAACAGGCCCATTAACACCATCCTTTACCTGATAGCACGTTCACCCGCTACAGCACATGCTAACTGCTAAAAGCTAACTGCTCCTATTATTTGTCATATATCATTAATTGTCAATTGTTATCTCCTGACTCCTGACTCCTGACTCCTGACTCCTATTTAATAACCGGCCGCAGTCCTTCTTCTCTCAGGGCTTTATCAAGGAGCGTATGCTGTACGGTACCGATACCGGGAACAGCAATGGTTCTGCCTTCCAGGTCAGCCAAGGTTTTAATCTTGCCGTCGCTCTTTACCACCAGTCCTGAACCTTCGTTGTTGGCTCCTGCCACTACCTCAATGGGAATATTGTCATTTATTCTCTTCAGAGTTGCCGGAGCACCGCCAATATAAGCAATATCTACATCAGCGGCCTTAAAGGCCTCCATTACGGCAACACCATTGGCAAACATCTTGGTTTCCAGGTTCTGCCCGGTAATCAGACCGACCTGTTCATAGTACCCTTCCTTCTCAGCAACAAACATAGCCAGTTGATGCAGGTCAGCTGACAGGTATCCCAGACGAAGCGGGGCATCACCTTTGACGCCCGCAGGTTTCCAGCCGGCATCCTGATCCAATTCACCGGAAACTTTTTTATTGACATCTTCCCGGAGGAATGAAGCAAAGAAATTTTCACTGTTTTCGTACCCGATGGTTTCCACCGAGTTTTTCAGCAGTTTTCCTTCTACCAGGCTGCTGTAGTACTCCATGAATTTGTCCTTGGCGGGATATTCAACATAAGTAATGTTTTCCAGGGATTTTTTAACTACTTCCTCATCCTTCCCGGTGAAGGCAGAGGCATACTGCAAAACCTTATTCCGGTTTTCCGCATCATTTATAAACCTGATAGCTCTGATATGAGCCCAGGTAACAGCTTCAACCGTTTGTTCATCTTTAAAGCTGTCACTTACAGCCAAAACACAGCACGGGTGTCCCGGCCATACTTCCCGGGAGGTAAACAGGTATTTACCGTCACCGTTGTTTACAGCAGTACTGTTAAAGGGCTCCCAGGCGATGAAACCGTCGATTTCCCCAGCTTTTAACTGTTCCAGCATATTCGGCGGGGATGTTTGCGTCAGGTATACGATTCTTTCCAGGTCCTGATTCCCGCTGGCCTCGTTGGCTTGTTGCCCGGTCTTACCGGAGCATCCAAAGAAAACCACCGCGGAGAACATAATTGTCAAAACTGCTGCCAATAACCTTTTCACTAAACTTTTACCTCCCCAACTTCACACAGATACCGTGGAACCGGAGACCGGCCTGACCTGCAACCAGGCCGGCCAGTTCCACTATAAGTTAACGCCAAGCACTTTAATTACTTATTTTTACGACCGTATTTTTCGGCCCCGTATTTCTTAGTAGCTTCCACGAATGCCTTCATATTCTCCAAAGGAGCAGTCGGCCAGATATCACAGCTCGGCCAAACAGCATCCACACCGCCCTCAAGGGATTTAATAACAGCTGCCTCAACATCTTGGGGTGTACCGGTTACCAGCACATTATATGCATCCACATTGCCATACAGGCAGGTATCCCAGCCAATGTCTTCGCGACTCTTGACCAGGTCATTGCTCTGCTCTACGGAAATTCCGGGTGTACCGGTATCCTTCAAAATCCCGATGATGGGGTTTGTCTTGCCACACATGTGCAACGCTGCCGGACATCCCATTTCGGCCAGGGCATCAAAGATTTTCTTCAGGTGGGGGGCAACCACATTCTTAAATACCTTAGGACTTAATACATCAGTAGGAGCTCCCATTTCGCGAACAGTAATATAATCAACACCTGCAGCATGATAGGCCTTAGCAACGTCAATGATAACATTAGCCAGGCGGTCCAGGGCTTCATTAATCATATCAGGCTTCTTGAAGGACAGTTTCAGGAGATCATTAAGGTCCATCAACTGGCCGGCAAGGGTGAACGGACCAAGGACATATGTCCCGACAGCCACTTCACTGCCAATATCGGCCTGAAGAAGCTTAATGGCCTCACAGACTACCTGTACCCGTCCCTTTGAAGCAATGTTATCAGGAATAGGGAAGGTGGTCATTTCGTCCTGTGAATGGCAAACCTTTTCCTTAATTGTCGGGTAAAGCAGGTTAGCAACATCTTCATAGGGGTTCATCACGCATCCGATTGCCTCAGCCTCAACACACAGGTCATAAGGGACCACTGCTGATTCGAGTCCGAACAGTTTGTGAGATGTAGCCGATGTCTCGGCCAGCATTTTGGCATTGCCATGGCAGTCAGCAAACTTATAGCCTAACTGGTCAAGTCCGGCAGTGGTAACATTACCCATTCCGCTAAAGCATGCGGGTCTGTCAACTGTTTCTCCTTTTAGTGTTTTCAGAACTCTTTCTTTTGAAGTCAATTAAGACACCTCCATTTTTTTAATCATGCTCGGGAAGAGCCTGTTGTTCCCCGCTCTTCAGTTTTTCAGCAAAATCCCCAAAAAACTTATAAAGGGGATGATTTTCATTTGTCGGCAGTTTTCCTGTTTCGTAGTAACCCATGGCAGCGGCCATTACAGAACCTGAAACCACTGCGGGGAACATCTTGGGAGCGGCCACAATGGGACCATAGAAGATGAAGTCAGACCAGAAGAGCGCTGAACAGCCCTGTCCGGAGGCATTCATGGCAGCAAAGCCATCCTTGCCAAAGAGCTCCCTGGCATCCTTCCACATGTAAGTACCGTTGGAACTGGCCACACCACACGGCCATCCGGTGGCTTCCTTGACAATCTTATTAGCTACTCCGGAGAATGCGATGGCAGGCAGGTTCATAACCGAAGTGTCAATCATGATAGACTCAAAAGCGCCTTCACCGATAATCTCCATCATCTTGTTGAAAGCAGTCAATCTTCCCTTGGGTGAGGGATCGGTAACCTCATAAGCCTGAACAATCACATGCTTGATTCCCATGTCTTTAAGCGCTTGCACCTGACCGGGGATATCCTTATCCCAGGGAGTGATGCTGTTGTATACCAAGCGGTCTGCAAGCCCCTTTTTGGCAATATATTCGGCAGCCTCCAGGCGAGGCTTCTCAACCCACATGTCAATGGCAAAGGCGCGGTCACTGATGCTGGTAAACCAGTCAACATACCTGGCCATCTCTTCTGCTGAGTTGGCCACCATTGCTGTTATTGCCGGAATACCTGTCATGTCTTCCAGGGCTTCCTGTTTCTTCACATATTCCTCGGCCTTGGCTGCATCCCACTTGCCGTCTTTCCTGCTCTCAAGAATCTTATCCCCATTATGGAACATCGATGAAATCAGCAGCGGGGGATTTTGACCATACTGACCGCCGACTTTAAAATTCGTTATTTGGCAGACTTTCTGCTCAGCTTCCAGTTTAAACATTATTTCACTCCTATCATTTTAATTCTTTTACCCAATTAATTCTTTTACCTAAAGAGAAAGTAAAGGGGAGCGGGTGAGTATTCTCCCCTTTATTATGGGGAATGGGTTATCCCGTGATTAGCAGTAATTTAATACTTCCAGTCTCTTCCTGCACTCAGATAAGCATGGATATTCTCCACCGGCAATCCCGGAGGAATATCGCAGCCCGGCAGCAGAATATAACCGCCATCAAGACCGGCATTCTGAATACACTTCTTGGCATTTTCGATAACAACTTCCTTGGTGCCGTTATTCAGGACAAATACCGGGTGTGAATTGCCGCCGATGCACATTTTGGCGCCGATTTTCTGATGTGCCTCAGCCAGGTCAACCTTCATATCAATGGCAATACACTGGGCCCCTGATTCGGGGAAGAGTTCCAGGCTCTTGGTGGTATCACCACAGATATGGAGGAACCGGCCACAGTTCAGCGCCTCTATCATGGAGTGGAACTTCTGTAGTCCCGGAAGGGCGAATTTTTTGAACATTCGCGGTGAGATCAGGTCGCCTGATGCGGTAGCATCGGCGATGGCTGTTGCTTCTATGGAACCGTTTTTAATCATCGGCTCATAAAAGTAATAGTTGATTTCAGCCGCAAAATCGATAGTATCGGCAACCAGTTTCGGTTTCCGGAAACAGTCCTGCATCATTTTCTCCACGCCATATATCTGGGCTGCCAGGGAAAACGGCCCCCAGGCAGTAGCAGATACCAGGTACTCATCGCCAATCTCCTCGTGCACAAGCCGGGCGGCTTCCCAGATAGTCTGGACAACCGGGTCACCGGACAGAGCAGCCCGGATATCGGGATACTTCTCCCTTAGCCTTTGGAGATCATCATCTTCATACATGAGGGGTTCTTCCAGGTCAGGCGCCCCTACAGGGCGGTACTTTATGCGACCCCCAAAGGGCTGCAGGTGCACATTGTTATAACCTGAACCCAGATATACCATATCAGACTTGATTTCCTCATTCACCCTGATAACCATGTCTGCCATTTCCCTGGGCTTACCGATTAATCCGTCAAAGGTGTTGCCGGTATGCTTCATCGTCCATACCCCACCGCCATAAATTATGGCAGGTACCCGCTCAGGCGTTTTATTTTCAAAAGCCATAAGCACACACTCTTTTGCTTTCATCATACACCTCCACTTTAATTGTGGTTTCCTTCAGTTTTCTATTTAGGAATTTTGTCAAGAATATCCTGGATGCTGGGGAAGCTGTCAATACCGTGGGGGAATGCCATAGCTTCAGCAAACCTCTCCTGGAAGTCAGGCTCAACCGCGGTCTCAATAAATTCAACACTTCTGGCCACATCCCTGGCCTCAATCCTCTTGCCCTTATCCAGCAGAGCAGCCTGAGCGCCGTCACCGGCAGCATTGCCTACAGCGGCAACCTTTTCAAGGTCACAGTCAGGGAACAGTCCGATAACCATAGAAGACTCCTTGTCAATAAAGCTTCCAAAGGCCCCGGCCAGGGTTACCCGGTCGATTTTGTCCACACCGAGATGCCGCATCAGCATTTTGGTGCCAACATATAGAGCAGCTTTGGCCAGCTGAACAGCTCGGATATCTCCCTGAGTCACAGTGATATCTTTGCCAATACCGCTGTCATCGGCAAATACCATGACATATTCGGGTTTGCCGTCTTCACCCCTGCGAATCCGGTCAGATTCAATCTTCATGTTAAACCGGCCTGTCTTGTTGATAATCCCGGCTTTAAACACCTCGGCCACCATATCAATAATCCCGGAACCGCAAATACCCTTGGTATTGGATTTTTCCCCACGGCCATACCACTTTTCGTCACCAATCACCCTATAGGTACATTCCTTCGTCACCGGGTCAATGCGGAGCTTCTCTATGGCTCCCGGAGCAGCCCTCATGCCAAACTTGATCTGGGCCCCCTCAAGAGCGGGGCCGGTAGCGCACGAGGTGGATAAAAGCTTGTTCTTGTTGCCCAGGTCAATCTCACCATTGGTCCCAATATCAATCACAAGCCTGATTTCCTCAGTCTGCTTGTAAGGTTCCTCAGCAATTAGCACCGACACGTTGTCAGGTCCGACAAAACCGGCTTCAACCGGCAGTACATGTACGTTTGCCGACTTATGAATCTTTATTCCCAGGTCGCGGGCTTTAAGGTCAAAGGGGGCGCTGATTGCCGGGGCGAAAGGCGCACGACCCATGAACTTAGGCTCCAGGTTCAGCAGGCAGTGATGCATGGCTGTGTTGAACACCAGGGTGATTTCCACTACGTCTTCAGCCTTTAATCCTACTTTCTCGGTCATCCTTTCGGCCAGGGTATTAATCCCTTCGATAATTGCATCATGCAGCTTATCCCGCCCGTCTTCATTCATCATGGCATAGGTAATCCGGGAAAGGACGTCCTCACCGTAACGAACCTGTGGGTTCATCATCCCGTCTTTGATCAGCATCTGGCCGTTACTCATATCACACAGATATGCAGCTACAGTGGTTGTTCCCACATCAATACCAATGCCGTACCAGTTCCCGGAGAATCCCGGTTTAACATCAACAATCTCCCGATCGTACAAAACTGTTGCCGTTACCTGCCATTCACCCTCACGGATGATGTTGGGCAGTTCCCTGAGCGTAAAATAGTCAATGCTCAGATTGTCCAGCCCGTATTGTTCCTTTATAGCATCCTGCAAACGATTCAGGTCTGACCTGTGGTCATCCAGAGTAGCTGCCGGCATTTTCACGAAATAATTCTTTACTGCCGGGTCGAGGTTAAATACCCGCTCCTTGCCGGTGTCAAGTACTACCTGGTCTGCCTTGCGGCTTTCCTCAGGGACGAACACCAGGATATCACCCTTGATCTCACTGGCACACGCCAGCCTGTAATCCTCAGCAATTTCCTTTTCCTTAAGAATCTTTTTCTCTTCCTCGGTTATGGGGGACAGGTGTCCCACCTGAGAATCAATATTGAACTTTTCAAAAAATCCGGTTTCAATTTTTATTTTGCACTTTCCACAAACCTTGTGGGCTCCACAGGGGGCCTCAATGTCAACACCCAGTTCATGAGATGCAGTGAGGAGGGTTTTTCCTTCCTCTACCTTGCCCCGGCGTCCCGAAGGCTGAAATATAACATTATACTCCATCTGAGTCTTACCTCCTAAAGTCCGGTATCTTAATTATTCCTGCATATCCTTGAGAGCCTTAACCATGTTAAGGGCCTCTTTCAATGCATTGTTAGCATCCTTGGCAAAGCCGTCTGCGCCCCACTTGCCGGCCAGGTCCTCTGATACGGGGGCTCCGCCAATCATAATTTTACACTGCGGGTTTTTATCTTTTACTTTTTTAATAACCTCAGGCATACCAACCATTGTAGTTGTCATCATAGCTGACAGGCAGAGCAGCTCTGAGTCAGTTTTCAACTGTTCTTCCACAAACTTCTCCAGGGGAACATCACGGCCCAGGTCATGCACATCAAATCCGGCCACATCAAACATCATTTTCACGATGTTCTTGCCAATATCATGGACATCACCCTGAACTACACCCATAACAACTGTACCCTTGATACCCATTTCCTTCTGTTCAATGTGGGGCTTCAGAATATCCAGCCCGGCATACAGAGCATCAGCACACATCAGGATTTCAGGTACAAAGTATTCCTGTTCTTCATAAAGCCTGCCGACCTCATTCATCCCCTCGACAAGTCCTTCAAAAACAGCGGTATAAGCATCAATGCCCTCGTCAATAACAGCCTGGGCTGCATCTCTTACAGAATCTTCATCATAATCAATAACGCCTTGCTTTAGGGTTGCAAACAATTCTTTCTCTCTTTCGGTAAATGCCATTTAGTAAAACCTCCTCAAAAATTTTTTAATAAAGATTTCTCCCCTCTGCCTTCCGGCAGACATGTCTGCAGGTTATAAACTCTTGGCTCACCTCCGTTTTTAGCAAAATAAAAACACCTTAGCTGCTGCATAACTACTAAAGATGTAGTGCTCTGTCCACAACTGCGGCGTTTAGAAATCCGTTACAGGATTCACTAGGTAAAGATTTTTTCCACCTATACTTACTATTTGGTTAAAAATTTAGGCCCTTTTCACCTCCGGTACGGTTAAAAGGCTCTTGTCCGGGGGCCTCCAGGCTTTCACACATACTATTATTTGCTTTATATGCTTTTCATAAATTACCACTGCAAATTGTTGTCTCTACATATATATTAGTACTATTAACCATTCTTTTTAAAGTTATTTTTGCTGAATGGTAGAGTTTGGGCCCCGAAATGTCATTTACAGGCATTGAATGGTTTATCTAGTTTATCTCTTCTTGCACCGATACTTAATTACAGGTACAAAAACTCCCTGAATGCACCGCGGTATTTGGGGGATACCACTGCATATCAGGGAGTGAGGGGGGTACTATGTTATTAATTAATGCCCATTGAGCGGGCCGCCAGTTCGGCCAGGTGATACATCTTCAGGGGGGATTTCGCCTTGGCTAGCCCGCCGGCCAGACCTGAGTAGCAGGTCGGGCAGGGTGTGGTCAGCAGCTCGGCACCGGTAGCTTCAGCCTCTTTTATCCGGTATACCGATGCCTCTTCCTGGAGGTCATGGTTGGCCATCTTCAATCCGCCGCCCACCCCGCAGCACCGGGAATACTGCCTGCTGCGGTCCATCTCAACCAGTTCCAGGCCCGGAATCGCATCAATTATGCGCCGCGGGGCATCATAGATGCCATTGTGCCGCCCCAGCAGACAGGGGTCATGATAGGTTATTGTCCCTTCCAGAGGAATCTCAAACCTAATTTTCCCCTGCCGGTGCAGCAGGTCAATATATTCTGCCAGGTGATATATCTGGTAATTCTGTTTCCCAATCCTGGCATAGTCATTTTTAAATGTTTTGTAGCATCCGGAACATGCTGTCACCAGTGTCTCTATTCCAAGGTGGTTGATTTGGTCGATGTTGCCGGCAGCCTTTTCCCGGAATTCCGGGTCCCCGATACGCCTGAGCTTGCCATAACAGCAGTTTTCCTCAGGGCCGAGGATGCCGAATCTTACACCAGCATGGTTCATGATATTAGCCGCATGCTGGGAGACCATGTTTATCTTTTCATCATAGCTTGCCGTACAGCCCAGGAATAACAGGACCGGCGCCAAGTTATCAGTAAGCAGTTCAGGTTTCTCTGTCAAAGTGCCCTTGGCTAAACCGGTTTCTACCCAGTCTGCTTTATGGGCCTGTTCTTTTTTAAAAGGATTCCCGTCCCGCTTAAGATTTTCACAGTAAGTCTTCTGTTCAGGCAGCGGGCCCATCCCGGCTTCATACATGGCTTCACGGGTGTTTTCCCACAAATCCACGGTGTCCAGCCTGGCCGGACATACAAAATGACACTGGTTGCAGCAGGAACACTCATAGAGACTTTTAGTAAAACGCGCTACGGCCTCAGGACCGGGTTTGCGGCCAAATAAGCCAAACAGCCCGTTGCTTTCACCTTTAAGCATTTTCTTCAGGTATTTTATCTTAGCACGGGGGGTAACATCCTCTTCACTATTAAGTGTATATATGGGACACCACTTTTGGCACTCCCCGCACCGGGTACACGCATCCAGGCTCATCAACTGCCTGGGACTGAGTTTGTCTAATTTAAGCTGATTTCCCGTCTGTGTCATATATACAGGTCACCCCGCATTCTTTCCTCTGATGCATTAAGGACTATTTCTACCGGGCTGTTAATGATATGCAGGAGCTTGCTGTGGGGGATGTATGCCAAAAGAATTGCATTCAGGGTCGCGTGAAAGACCCAGAGAGCCGTCGCCAGAACGCCGGCACTTGCAGACCCGTCAAACAGAGCTGCCAGCCGGTATCCTATAAAGGAATAGGCCAATTCAGCTCCCGGCGCCGTCATCGAGATGCGCACCGCCTCCAACAGAAACCCGCCGGCAACCAGCAGGAACAAAGCCGCCAGCGCAACCGTATCAGCGGCTTCCGTGTAAAGCTGGCTGTCCTTTTTGATATACCTTCGGATAAATACCAGTGCCAGACCGACCAGAATGACCGCGCCAAAGAGGTCACCTGCGGCTTTGTAGTAATTGTGTCCCATTCCTTCCAACATGAACAAGCTGATCCGAGAACTCTCCGGAACAACAGTCTCCAGAGCCACCGCTATTGCGGACAGCAATAACAATCCCATAAAACCGTAAAATATCATCATATGTGCCAGCCAGCGGCCAGCGCTTTTTTCCGCCAGCTGCTTCTGAAACAGCACTTCTGTGATAAAGGCTTTCAGCATGATCAGATAATCAGGCTCATTATACAGGGATCTCCTCCGCGCTTTAAAATAAAAGGATATCTTATAGCCCAATCCGGTTAACAGAAGCAGTACTCCCAGGGACTGGACAATCCAAAAGTAGATCCAGGGCTTGTTATACAGTTCTGCACCACCCATTCTCTATACACTCCCCTTTGGCCTTAACTTTTAACTATTCTCAACTTCTGACCGCATTTTCTATTTTGGACCGGTTAACCTCCAGTCCTATAAAAACCAGCTTATTTTGTTCTGCCTTACCAATAGTGCCAAAATTGACCTGACCGTTTACATAGTCAAAAGTCTCTGATCCGTTGTCAGTCCTGATAATGCCCTTGGCCCGGTAGACATTGCCATATTCCCCGCCTTTTAGGCTGTTCAAAAGGTCAATGATCTTCTCTTTTTTCACTATCCCGTCAAAGGTAAAGGATTCGGCATGAAATTGCGGTGAATAGTGAAAATGGCTGACTTCATCTTTGGCGGCCATTTCAGGAATCTCAGCCTTACAATACACCGTAGGTATAATTATTGCGGAAGGATTGATTTCCAATACGCCCCTGCTGCACTCTTCGGTAACTTCAGCGGAAACCAGGTCCGCTTTGTTCAATAACACTATATCTGAGTTTTTAATTTGGTCTAAAAAGAAATTACCAATATCTCCTTCTCTGATAACTTCAATAAAAAAGGTCATGTCAATTACCCCAATCACAGGGGTAAAAGCTAACTTCTCTGCAAAGTCCGCATTTTTGAGGCCCAGGAGAATTGATGAAGGTGAGGCAATTCCCGAAGGCTCAATGATAAGCTGTCCGGGATTGAAATCCTCCATAATCTCTCTCACGGCATCCACCAAACTTTCCCGGAGACTGCAGCAGATACAGCCGCTGGGCATTTCGACAACATTAAGGTTATTGCCCTCAGAGATCAGGGCCCCATCTATCCCAAGTTCCCCGAACTCATTAACAAGTATAGCCGTATCCGCGCCATGCTCCCTGATCAGTTGTTTTAAAAGTGTTGTTTTACCGGCGCCAAGAAAACCACATATTAACTGTACTTTCATATCTGTAAATCCTGCCCCTTCTTTTCACCAGCTTAATGGTATTTCTGTCTATAGAAAGCATAACAATTTATGCCTATTTTCCGTTTTTGGTCCCACCTAAAGGACATGCAAGCACACAAAGCCCGCAGATATATTTCTGGAATACTCTTACTGTATATGTCATATGATGAGCACAGGCGTCAATATCGATAAACGGTTCTGCCTTTTCTCCGCGCTGCCACTCAATATTCTTGATGGCTGAGGCAGGACATGCATTGACACACCTGGAACAATTCCCGCATTTACTCTTCGTGTAAGGATTTGGAGATACTTCAACCGGTGCATCTGTGAGGACGGTTGCCCAACTCAACCGCGCACCATAAAGATGATTTACCAGCAGCCCGCTCTTGCCCACCCAGCCCAAGCCTGAGCAGGTAGCCGCAGTTTTATGCGGAAACAGCGGGTAGAGCTTAGAGATGAAACTGACGTCAGGTTTAGCTGTATCGGGAGGAATGGCAAGTGTCCGCCAACCCCTGCTTTTAAGAAAAGTGGTCACTTTCTTCTGAACGGCGTCCAGCACTCTGTCAACCTCTTCATACTGGTTGGAATAGGCTGTCATTGAGCCGCACTTATATGTGCCGCTGTATTTAGGATGCCTTACAGCAATCGCGATCGCATTTGGTATATGTTGTAATTCAGGCGCCAAACCCACACTGACATCTCCAAAACCCACCAGCGTAGCTCCCCAGGTGATGACTTTATCCTTCAATTCACCTGAATTAATTGTCTTGGTCCGGTTCTCCTTTAAGCGCATTGGAAAGTTCAGCATATCCCGGCACCCTCTCCCATTAGTATATTTCCTTTAAACATTGATTATATTGCTAATTAATATTTTGATTTCCCTAATCGCATGATTATATAATAGCGGAGGGGCCGAGCCCCTCCTTTAGGCAATTTCTAGTAAACGCCGTGGTCCCACTTGGGAGCCGGCAGGTATTCCCAGGGCTCGCCTGCCTGTATTTTCTGAGCCAACTGAACACACTTGTAAGCATATTCAAAGGCATACGGAATTCCAGGGCCTGCGGGAACAAAACCACCCAGCATCATACCGATAGCTGCCGCTTCGAATACTTCCTCAACAGTAGCGCCGGCCTTAACTGCCGGGTAAACGTGAACAATACACCTTGGTGAGCAGTAACCAACACCGCCGGCCATAAAAATAAGTTCTTTAACCTTACGGCTTAAAGCGCCATCTGCCCACATGCTGTTGTAGAAATCAGCAAAAGTAACACCTGCTTTAGGGTTCACCTCGTTGATAACCTTAAACATCCGTGGTACGAACAGCATACTGTCAACCATATACTTATTAGCTTCTTCAGGGGTATACTTTTTCTCTTCACTCATAATCATTCGCTCCCTTCACTTAATTGATAAATTAACTTTCTTCTGTCTGGAGAAATAAGTACTTTTCTTTCACCTCCCATGATATTTATGCCTTTAAGGGCCCCTGTTTATTCAGGGAAACCCGCTAAAGCCTAATTTAGCTCTCTATCATCTCCAGAATCCTTCTCCTGTTGCGGCAGAACTCGGTATCTGTCCGGTTACGCGGTCTGGGAAGGTTAATATCCAGAACCCTTTTAATCCGTCCCGGCTTGGCCCCCATAATTATCAGCCTTTCAGACAAGAAGACCGCTTCATCAATATTGTGGGTGACAAAGAGAATAGTCTTCTTTTCCTTTTCCCACAAATCTATCAATTCTGCCTGCAGCATATTCCGGTTAAAGGAATCCAAGGAGGCAAAGGGCTCATCCATTAACAGGAGTTTTGGGTTGTATGCCATGACCCTGGCAATAGCAATCCGCTGCTTCATACCTCCCGATAGCTGCTTAGGGTAATAACTGCGATACTCGGCAAGGCCAACTTTATCCAGGTTTTTCCTGATAATGTCATCCCACTGGTGCTTATCTATTTTCCTGGCGCGCAGGCCAAATCTCATGTTGTCTTCAACTGTATACCAGGGAAACAATGCGTCCTCCTGAAATACAAAACCTACTTCACCGTCATCAAGGGACACCGGACTGTTATTCAGCGTCACCTTGCCTGCCGTCGTATTGTGTAGACCTGCAATAACCTTGAGCAGAGTACTTTTGCCACAGCCGCTGGGGCCGACAATACAGCAAAAACACCCCTCCTCCACATCGAGACTTAGGTTCTCAAAAATAGGTGTTCCCCCAAACTGCTGGGTAACCTCTCTCAAAATCAGCGCCATGGTACCAGCCTCTTTTCTGTTAAGAGAATAGCCTTATTGATCAGGCTTCCCACAATACCGATAGCTGCCATCCCGCTGATTATCTCAGCCGTCCTGCCCCCAACTGAGTAGGAGGACCAGATGTAATAACCTATCCCCAGCTTACCCCCAACAAATTCAGCTGCTACTATAGACATCCAGCCAACACCAAAGCCGACCCGGATTCCGTTAAATATGGAAGGAAGCGAGGCAGGCAGCATCACCTGCAGCAGAACTTGCCTAGGTGAAGCGCCCATAGTCCTGGCTGCTTCCAGATGTATCCTGTTTATCATACTTATACCGTGAATGGTATTTAGTAAAATCGGGAAAAAAGCCCCTACAAAAACAACAAATATCTGTACATACTCTGTAGGACTGCCGGTATTGGCAAACATTACATATGCAAGTGGTATCCAGGCTAGAGGCGGGATAGGCCTTAACATTTCCAGAATCGCTTCGAAGTATTTTCTCAATGGCTGAACAGCGCCCATTAAGACACCCAAACTTACGGCTACAACTATGCTGACCGCACAGGCTTTAATTACTATCTGAAGGCTTGCCCAAACAATCCCGGGCAGTGTCCTGTTGTACAAAGGGTCTCCGCTGATGATAAGGTCAATAAATACCCTCAGAGTTGTTATGGGAGAAGGCAGCTCCAGCAGTTGTAAGCTTGCCGTAAGCTGCCATACTATAATAATCGTTGCTGCTGACAGTAGTCTAAGGACTTTATCACCTAGTGTTCTGAATAAACCTAAACCCACGGACCGGCCAGCTGCATGCTCAGCAGTCGAATAATCAAACAGGCCCATTCCGCATCATCCTTTTTGTAACTTCTGACTCCTAAATCCTGACTCCTATTTAATTACCGGTCTCAGCCCTTCTGCCCTGAGGGCCTTATCCAGAAGTGTATACTGTACTGTGCCAACTCCCGGAACGGCAATCGTCTTTCCAGCCAGATCGGCAACAGATTTAATCTCATCTTTCACTACCAGACCGGAACCCTCATTATTGGCCCCTGCCACTATTTCAATTTCTATATTGTCATTAATCCTCTTCAAAGTCGCCGGAGCGCCGCCAAGATACGCAATATCAACATCCTTGGCCTTAAACGCCTCCATTACGGCAACGCCATTGGGGAATACCTTGCTTTCCAGGTTCTCACCGTTCACCAGTCCTACATGACTGTAGTAACCCTCCTTGTCAGCCACAAACATGGGTAACTGGTGGAGGTCAGCCGCCAGGTATCCCAGGCGAACCTTTGTCTCGGCCGGTACATTTGCAGGTTTCCAGCCGGCATCTTTGTCCATTTCACCGGAAACCTTATCGTAAACAGATTCTTTTAAAAATGCATCAAAAAATCCGTCACTGTCAGCATATCCGATGGATTCAACAGAGTTCTTTAACAGCTTTCCTTCAACCAGGCTGTTATAATACTCCTCAAACTTATCCTTGGCGGGATATTCAACATAAGTGATGTTCTCCAGGGATTTCTTAACCACAGCTTCACCTTTCCCGGTGAACTCAGCGGCATACTGAAGCACTTTCTCCCTGTTCTCAGGATCATTAATAAATCTAACAGCCTTAACATGGGCCCAGACTAAAGCCTCAGTTGTATTTTCATCAGTAAATTCTTTATTCACGGCAATAACACAACATGGGTGGTCATCCCAAACCTCCTGGGAAGTAAACAGGTATTTTCCGAGACCATCATTTACTGCTGTACTGTTAAAGGGCTCCCAGGCAATAAAACCGTCTATTTCCCCGGCCTTCAGTTGTTCCAGCATGGCGGGTGGAGCTGTCTGGGTCAGGTAAACCAGTTTTTCCTGCTCCTGTCCACCGTTGTTCCCGTTATTAGAACATCCCGAAATGGCAGCTATTGCCAAAAGCAGTAGTACAGTAATTGTCAGGGCTTTTTTCATATAAGTATTTTCCTCCTGTACAAGCGGATTATGGAACCCCCCGAAAGTGTAAAGGGTGGATTCGGGGGCCGGTCCCAACCTGCAAAGAAAAGACCGGCCTTAAATCCACTATATATAAGTTAACGCCAAGCGAGGTTATCTGTTTTTACGAACCCACTTTGCTGCGCCTTGATTTTTAACTGTGTCTACCATTGCCTTGAGATTCTCAATAGGAGCGGTCGGCCAGATATCACAGCTCGGCCATACTGCATCACAGCTTGCTTCAAGAGCGGCCAAAGTAGCTTTTTCAACATCTTCCGGTGAACCGTTAACCAGTACATTGAAGGCATCGATGTTGCCAAAAATCAGCGGCTCATAACCAATTACTTCACGACTTGCCGCCAGGTCATTCTTGGTTTCAACGGAAATAGCGTTAAATTTGCACTCATGAAGAATGTCCATAATCTTGTTGGTACCACCACAAATGTGGATTGTAAGAGGTACATCCTTAAGAGCTTCCCTTACCTTAATCAGGTGAGGCTGGATTACATTGCGGAACACCTTGGGGCTAAGTACGTCAGTGGTAGCGCCCATCTCACGAACATTGATATAATCAGCGCCTGCTGCTACCAGTTCCTTAGCAATTTTTATTGTTACATCTGAAACCCGGTCCAGCATTTCGTTAACCATCTTAGGCTTTTTAAATGCCAGTTTAAACAGGTCGTTCAGATCCATTAGCTGACCGGCAAGGGTGAATGGACCAAGTACATAGGTACCAATAGCTACATCATTACCAATATCTGCCTTCAGCAACTTGATAGCTTCACAAACCATGGGAACCCTGCCCCTTTTCTCAACATCGGCAGGAATTGGGAAAGTGGTCATTTCCTCTTCTGAGTGGCAAACCTTTTCCTTAATGGTTGGATAAAGAAGCTGATCCACTTCCTCGTAAGGGTTCATTACACAGCCGATAGCTTCAGCCTCCAGACAAAGGTCATAAGGAACGATAGCACACTCATAGCCAAACAGCTTATAAGATGATGCGGCTGTATCAGCCATCATCTTAGCATCTGTGTGCACCTTGGAAAACTTATAGCCAAACTGCTCCAGTCCTGCAGTGGTAACGTTACCCATACCGCTGTAGCAGGTAGGTCTTTCAACACTTTTGCCGTTAAGCTGGTCAAGTACTAATTGTCTTGAATTCATATAGTAAATACCTCCAGTTTTAAGTAAATGATTCCTAATCCCGAACAGACTGATTAGTCATGTACAGGCATAGACTGTTCCCCACCGGACTTCAGCTTCTCAGCGAAGTCATTAAAGAACTTATAGAACGGATGATTCGGATTGGTCGGGAGCTGACCTGTCTCATGTTGAGCCATAGCGGCTGCCATAACTGCGCCTGAGACAACGGCCGGGAACATCTTGGGAGCAGCAACAATCGGTCCATAGAAAATAAAGTCGGTCCAGTAGAGAGTTGAACATCCCTGACCGGCAGCATTCATTGCAGCAAAACCGTCTTTACCGAACAATTCACGGGCTTCCTTCCACATGTAAGTACCATTTGAGCTGGCAACACCACAAGGCCATCCGGTTGCTTCCTTAACAATCCTGTTGGCTACACCTGAGAATGCAATTGCAGGCAGGTTCATAACAGAAGTATCAACAAGTATGGACTCAAAAGTACCGTCAGGGATTGATTCCATGATCTTGTTAAAGCTTGTCAGCCTGCCCTTGGGGGAAGGATCAGCCACATCGTAAGCCTGAACAATAACGTGCTTAATGCCCAGTTCCTTAAGCTTGGCCACCTGTCCCGGAATGTCTTTATCCCAGGGAGTAATACTGTTATATACCAAACGGTCCTGCAGGCCTTTTTTGGCTACATATTCTGCGGCCTCAAGGCGCGGCTTTTCCACCCACATGTCAATGGCGAAGGGACGGTCACTGATACTGGTGAACCAGTCAACATACCGGGCCATTTCCTCAGCAGAGTTGGCCACCATAGCCACAATTGCAGGAATACCTGTCAGTTTTTCCAGTTCTTCCTGCTTCTTAACATACTCTTCAGCTTTGGCCTTATCCCATTTGCCTTCTTTCCTGCTTTCAAGTACCTTGTCACCATTATGGAACATTGAGGAAATCAGCAAAGGCGGGTTTTGCCCATATTGGCCGCCAACCTTGAAATCAAAAATCTGGCATTCCTTTTGCGGTTTCTCTAATTTAAACATCATTTCACTCCTTATCGGAATTTTTATTCATTCGGAAACAATATGTAAAAGGGGAGCGGAGAGTGAAGTCTACTCCCCTTTTACGGAGAATGGGTAATACCTGATATTAACTTGTGGAGTTTATTCCTTAAATATACACGGCAATACCAATTTCCGATTAATAGCTAGTGTTTCTTCCTGTGCTGAGATATGCGTCAATGTTCTCTACTGTAACTGATGGTGGGATGTCACAGCCCGGCAGAAGTACATATCCGCCGTTAGCGCCGGCTTTGTCGATACACTCTTTAGCTGATTTAACACAGTCTTCCTTGGTGCCGTTATTCAGCACAAATACCGGTGGAGTGTTGCCTCCGATACACATTTTATCACCAATTTTAGCCTTGGCTTCCGCCAGGTCAACCTTCATGTCAAGGGCTATACACTGTGCCCCTGTATCTGGCATCATTTCCAGGCTCTTGGTAGTATCACCACAAATGTGGAGGAACCGGCCGCAGTTAAGCTCTGCAACCCTATCATGGAAGCTCTTCAGCCAGGGTACAGCAAACTTCTTGAACATCCGCGGGGAAATCAGATCCCCCGAAGCGGTAGCATCTGCAACAGCGGTTGCTTGAATCGAACCGTTTTTAATCATTGGCTCGTAGAAGTAGTAGACAATATCTGCTGCAATTTCAATAACACTGTTAACCAGGGCAGCTTTTTTGAACATGTCCTGCATCATCAACTCAACACCATACATCTGTGCTGCCAGCGAGAAGGGGCCCCATGCGGTAGCTGATACCAGGAAATCACTCCCGATTTTCTCCTGGACCAACTGGGCTGCTTCCCATATTGTCTGGATAACCGGATCTTTGGCTAATTCTCCGGGAATGTCCGGGTAGGTCTCCTTGAATCTTGCCAGGGCTTCATCTGATTGAATTAAAGGTTCTTCAAGGTCAGGTGCGCCTACCGGGCGGTATTTGATAGTGCCGCCGAAAGCCTGAAGCTGCACGTTGTTATAGCCAGAACCTACATACACCATGTCAGACTTGATTTCCTCATTTACTTTAACGACCATTTCGGCCATTTCCTTTGGCTTGCCGATTAATCCGTCAAAGGTATTGCCGGTATGCTTCATTGTCCATACGCCGCCACCATAAATGATAGCAGGGACTCTCGCCGGCACTTTGTTTTCAAAGGCCGCGAGCACACACTCTTTCGGCTTCATTACTGCACCTCCGTTCAATGGCAAATCTCTTGTTGGTAATCTGTACCGAATTTCTACTTTTTATATCCGGGAATCTTATCCAGGATATGCTGGATGCTGGGGAATTCGTCTACGCCATGAGGGAATGCCATGGCCTCAGCAAAACGCTCCTGGAAGTCAGATTCCATTGCTGTTTCAATAAACTCAACACTTGCAGCAACATCACGTGCTTCAATCCTCTTGTTCTTGTCAAGCAGTGCAGCCTGAGCGCCGTCACCGGCAGCATTTCCAACTGCGGCAACTTTGTCGAGATCACAGTCAGGGAACAGTCCGATAACAAGTGAGGATTCTTTGTCAATAAAGCTTCCAAAGGCGCCGGCCAGGGTTACCCGGTCGATTTTATTAATACCAAGACGCCTCATCAGCATTTTACATCCAACATAAAGGGCTGATTTGGCCAGCTGGACAGCACGGATATCACCTTGGGTTACGGTAATGTCCTTACCGATGCCGCTGTCTTCTGCAAATACCATGATATATTCGGGTTTGCCGCTTTCATCCTTACGGATTCTATCGGTATCAAGCTTCATGTTGAAACGTCCGGTTTTGTTGATAATACCTGCCTTGAATACTTCGGCAACCATATCGATGATACCTGAACCGCAGATACCCTTAGCATTAGATTTTTCACCACGGGCATAGAACTTATCATCACCGATAACCTTATAGGAGCACTCCTTGGTTTCCGGGTCAATACGAAGCTGTTCAATTGCTCCGGGGGCAGCTCTCATGCCAAACTTGATTTGAGCACCCTCAAGAGCAGGACCTGTAGCACAGGAAGTGGAAACGAGCTTATTCTTATTACCAAGGTCAATCTCACCATTGGTTCCGATATCAATAATCAAACGAATTTCATCATCTTGCTTGTACGGTTCTTCTGCAATAAGCACAGATACGTTATCAGGACCTACGAAACCGGCCTCAACAGGCAGTACATGAACATTTGCAGCCTTACCGATCTTAATATTCAGATCACGGGCTTTTACATCAAAGGGTGCACTAATAGCAGGAGCAAATGGTGAACGGCCCATATACTTTGGCTCAAGGTTTAAGAGACAGTGGTGCATTGCAGTGTTGAATACCAGCGTAATCTCAGTTACATCTTCTGCCTTTAAGCCTACTTTCTCAGTCATCCGCTCAGCCAGCGTGTTAATCCCTTCAATAATTGCATCATTCAGTTTGTCACGGCCATCATCATTCATCATGGCATAGGTAATCCGGGACAGAACATCTTCACCGTAACGCACCTGTGGGTTCATCATACCGTCTTTGATCAGCATTTCACCGGTACTCATGTCACACAGGTAAGCAGCTACTGTGGTTGTCCCGACATCAATACCAATACCATACCACTTTTCAGCAAATCCAGGTCTTACATCAATGATTTCACTGTCATGGAGAACGGTGGCTGTTACTTCCCAGTTTCCGTCTCTCATAACATTAGGGAGTTCCCTGAGAACGAAGTAATCCATACTCAGGTTTTCCAAACCATACTGATCTTTCAATGCATCCTGAAGACGGCTCAGGTCTGCCCTGTGGTCATCCAGAGTAGCAACGGGCATTTTCACGAAATAGTTCTTAACTGCAGGATCAAGCTTGAAAACCCTTTCCTTCCCTGTATCCAGAACTACCTGGTCAGCCTTACGGCTTTCCTCAGGTACAAAGACCAGGACATCACCCTTGATTTCGGTAGCACATGCCAAACGATAGTTATTGGCGATGTCTTCCGGCTTTAAAATTTTCTTCTCTTCTTCGGTTACAGGTGACAAGTGATCAGCCTGTGAATCAATACTGAATTTTTCAAAATAACCTGTTTCAAGCTTGATTTTACACTTTCCACACACCTTGTGAGCGCCACACGGTGCTTCAATATCAACACCCAGTTCGTGGGAAGCAGTCAGAAGGGTTTTGCCTTCCTCAACCTTACCGCGACGACCTGAGGGCTGAAATATTATATTATACTCCATACGAATACTACCTCCCTCGAAAACGTGATTTATATTTACTGCTGCAGGTCTTTCAGCGCCTTAACCATGTTCAGGGCATCTTTCAGGGCATTGTTGGCATCCTTGGCAAAGCCGTCAGCGCCCCACTTGTCAGCCAGATCCTCAGATACAGGAGCTCCACCAATCATGATTTTGCAATTGGGGTTCTTTTCCTTAATCTTGGCGATAATGTCTTTCATCCCAACCATGGTAGTTGTCATCATCGCTGAGAGAAGAACCAGTTCGGAATCGGTTTTCAGCTGCTCTTCAACAAACTTGTCCATAGGAACGTCACGACCGAGGTCATGAACATCGAAACCGGCTACGTCAAACATCATCTTAACGATGTTTTTACCGATGTCATGAACGTCGCCCTGGACAACTCCCATTACTACAGCGCCTTTAATACCGCCTTCTTTTTGTATGATATGGGGCTTCAGGATATCGAGGCCGGCATACAGAGCATCTGCACACATCAGCATTTCAGGAACGAAATACTCCTGCTCTTCGTACAGCCTGCCAACTTCGTTCATACCTTCCACGAGACCGTCAAATACTGCGTCATAAGCGTCGAGACCTTCGTCAACTACAGCCTGAGCCGCTTCTTTTACTGCATCCTCATCGTAATCAATAACTCCCTGCTTTAACGCTTCCCATAATTCTGCTTTCTTGTCTGCCATTTCAAAAAACCTCCTCTAAAATGTTAAATAGTTAATGAGATATAATAAAAAAAACAATAAGGGACCCTCACGGGGCTCTATATTAAATTAATCACCTCCCCTATTGAATATGATAATTACCGCTCTGGCTTCAGATAATGGGTGAATGTGAATACATGACCAAAGCGGTTTTTTATTGGGTCAATGGAACGGCGTGTAAGTTTATTTGGTGTATCCTGTTTTTACCTATACTTACTGTTATGGTAAAAATTAAGCCCGTTTTCAATTTTCTGTATATTTAATAAATTGCTATTATTAGCTTCTCCAGAATTGACCGGATTTCTTTAGGTTGATTGTCCCTGACTTCTCAGCATTATCCGCAGCTGGGAACAAAAGTAAAAGGTGTATATCGATTGGTTTATACGGTGTATGAATATTGCACCTATACTGTTACGTCGGTGATAAAAATAAGCCATCCAGCCAGAATCACCATGTGCAATAGGCGTAATAGCATTAAAAATATATAAATTTAATCAGGTTAAATTAATTATACTAAACCTTTTTTAATATAGCAATTGTTTTTTTTAAAAAATACGATAATTTGTCTTGTTTTGTACAATTTCCCCTGCATAATTGCGTTCCTGCTTAATATCCCTTTTCATAACCGTACATTTGTGGTAAAATTAACTTCAACATTTATTTAATTATTAGGGTGAGTGACCATGTCATTAGGTACTAAAATTAGAGATTTCCGAACCGAACGCGGGATGACACTTACTCAGCTGGCTAAGAAGCTTGATGTTTCCCCATCCTTCTTAAGCGCAGTTGAGAGAGATATCAAAAAACCGTCTCTTATTATGTTGAAAAAAATCAGTTCACACCTTAATATATCTCTATCTTACCTGATGACTGACTCCCGTGAAAACACCGTTACCGGGGAAAAACTCAAAAACATCCGTAAGGGACGGGGCTTAAGTGTCGACGACCTGGCAGAACTCAGCGAGGTTCCGGTCGAGGATATCAGCAGCATTGAAAGCAATACTATCAAGCCGACACTGGCCCACCTCGAGAAACTCTCAGCAGCTCTCAATGTGACTATTCGTTATTTTGTTGACAGGAGTTCTAATGGGACAAACCTAGGTGATAAGATAAAGGTCCTCAGAGAAAAACATGAAATGTCACAGGCGCAACTGGCTGGTATGGCGAGCATCTCACCAAGTCTGGTAAGCCAGATTGAAAACAACATAACGATGCCTTCTTTGGAGACTCTTGACAAAATTGCCGAGTGTCTGGACGTAGAAACTTCATATTTTCTGGTTGACACAAATAATGCCTCACAGTATTTATCCAGCTTAAGCCCAGAGGTCATTTCACTCATAAATGACCCGAAGGTCCAGGCAATCCTTAATGCAGTAAGAGACCTGCAGCCCGGTGAGCTGAAGTTTGTATTGAATTTTCTGGAGTTCTTTAAAATTAACCGTAAAGAGTTACAATAAAAATATAAATTCTAAGATTTTCGAAAGTTTAATTTATTAGGAGGGAACGGCGTGTTAAATTCAAAAGAAGGCCCTCTATTGTCATCTCTTAAAGAATCCGTAATCAACTTCGAAACAGACAAACTAGTTGAACTGTGCAGGGACTATTTGGAAAATGGGTTAGATGCCAACAAAGCTGTATTTGAAGGTTTGATCCCCGGGATGCTGGAAGTGGGCAGACTGTATGAGGAGCAAGTGTACTTTATTCCTGAAATGCTGATGTGTGCTGAAACTCTGTATACGGGGCTCGAAATATTCCAGCCCCATATGACCTCCCGGTTACAGAATGCAAAAGGGAACATACTCATAGGCGTAATTGAAGGAGATGTCCATGACATCGGCAAAAACCTTGTCAAAATGATGTTTGAAATATCTGGCTACAATGTAACCGACCTGGGACGTGATGTCCCTACCAGTGTTTTTGTGAATACCGCGTTAAATGAAAGTTATGATCTTATCTGTATGTCTTCAATGATGTCAACTACCATGTACGAAATGAAGGGTATTATAAAGAAGCTGAAAGAAAAGAAACCTGCTTTGAAGGTTATGATTGGTGGTTCTCCGGTTTCAAAACTGCATGCTATCAGGTGGAGGGCTGATGGTTATGCGTCTGACGCGCAGAAAGCCCTCACTATTGTCCAGCAGCTCCTTAATACTGTCAGGTTTATCCAGGAAGAAAACCGGAAATGACCTGAAAACTCTGAATAACTGATGTTGGATGATCGGTTTGGCTGACCGGTTTATTTTGGTTATATGTGGTTACTGATTATATGTGGTTATTTGATTATTTGTGGTGGGGGGGATTTAAATTGTGACTAAGGTGCGTGTTAATGCCGGCGCTTGTGGTTACACCGCGATTGTAAAGGTACAAGCCCTTGACCGGAAAAAAATTCATATAAATATTATTACTGCGTGCCGTATGCTGCAGTCCCTTAATGAAGAACTGGGGCTCATTGACTGGACTAAAGGGGTCTTTGACCGATTTTGTGATTCTGTCATTTACAGGACTGCCCACGAGAAGCTTAAACATACAGACTGCCCTGTTCCCATGGCTATTATCAAAGCCATTCAGGTTGAACTTAAGGGAGCGGTCCCGAAAGACGTCACCATGAAGTTTGAACCCACTGAAACCGGTAATTAAACTCAAAATTATTAAATAGAAAAGGTACAGGCCTGCAGGAATGCAGGATACTGTACCTTTTTGCTGTCACGCTTCGGCTGCTTCGCCTTAATAGCACTTATCAAGCGCCTGTGCCACAGGGCCGTACGGCCATCCCGATGCAGGTGTATAGATTGTTTCAATCCCTGCCAGGCGCCTGGCGGTAATCTTTTCACTGATAGCGACACTAAGTCTGTCCAGCTCTGCTGCGATATTGGCTTTGGAAATCATCTGAGCTCCCAACAGGAGATTTGTTTCCACATCATAAACTAATTTAATCTTCACAGGGTGACCCCCCATGTATTTTGGAAGACTCATGCCTTCATGCCAGATGGCCTTAACCTTTTTGCCCTGAAGGGAGGCAGCAGTTTCTTCAGTATATCCGACTCCTCCTACAAATGTCTCGCCAAGGTAGATAATAAAGGCACCCACCGCTCCCAGGTATTCAGCAGCGCTGTCACCGGTAAGGTGTCTGGCAGCAACTTTACCGGTCCTGACTGCATTATCAGCCTTCATCGATAGCACTGGCTGCCCGCTGATAACATCCCAACTCTCGGAAACATCCCCTATGGCATAAATGTCCGGGTCCGAGGTCTGCATATAGCTATTTACCTTAATGCCCCCGGTAGGTCCGATTTCCAATCCGCAGTCCCGGGCCAGTTCTGAATTGGGCCGGAAACCCGCAGAAACAACGACAAAATCAACATCATACTGGCTGTTGCTTAGATATACCCGTTTCTTTGCACCGGCATCTCCAACCTTAACAATCCGTTCTCCAAATAAAAATTGGATTCCCATTGCCTGCATCTTTTCAGAAACCATAGCGGCTATTTCCGTGTCCAGAGACCTGGCAAGTGGTCTGTCAGCAATATCAGCCACAATTACCCGTTCGTAATTCTGGCGCACCAGTACTTCTGCCATTTCTAACCCTATTGCCCCTGCGCCAATAATCATAGCTGACCTATTCCGGGGAATAATCTTTTCAAGCTCCCGCGCATAGGCCATATCTGTTCCCAGAATGTAGACCCCTTTGCCGTCCAGACCGGAAACCGGTGGCAGTACCGGTGTGGATCCCGCAGCAATGATAATTTTATCATATTCATATTTGCCGTCAGTAGTTGATATGTACTTCTCTTCCCGGTTTATTTCCGTCACAGCAGTTTTGAAATGATACCTGATATCCTTTTCCTCCATGGCCTTTTTGTCAAAACCCACGATTGTTTCAAAATCAGCTATTTGTTTCCCCAGGACATATGTCAGTTCACAAGGCCGGTAACCGGCAACATCCCTTTTGGTAAACACCTCGAAAGAGTTACCAGGCTGTCTGGCGGTAATTACCCGCGTGGCCACTGCCACTGAGCCCCCGCCTCCAATAATACAAATTTTCATTACCAGCGCTCCTCTCATAGTAAGTTTGCCTGAAAACATTTTATATCTCTATAGGGTACATTCTATTGCATATTAAAGCATTTGTAAATAATTGTTTCATCATAACTAAAGTTTAATGAATTTTTAAACTAAAATTTAATTTAAAAATTTACGAGGGTTCTCCCCCCTGACACAGAAGTATTAAATACTCCATCCTATACCTCAGTCATTTCCCAGGAGGCTTTTTCAACTCATAAGGAGGCTGTTTCATGAAAAAACAGATGTATTCCCTCTGCTCCTAATATTAATTATATTTGCCGCCCTTCTAATAAGGGTGCTTTCCGGCTTCTATGTTAAACTGGCCTGGTTTAGGGACCTGGGCTACAGTCAGCTTTTTATGACCCCATTGCTGGCAAAACTCCAGATTGGCGCAGCATCATTTATTATTTACTTCCTGATAATATTTATTATGGGCATTATTGCTTTCAGGGCATTATTGCTTTCAGGGTATTTACTAGCGCCCAGCGTGAGGAAATTAAGCCAAAGAACAGGCTGCATCTTTATGTCTTTGGCAAATGAAATTGACGCTTCAGGTTATGCCCGGCTGATTGAAAAGATATCCCCCCCAGTTCCAAAGTTGAAGGAATTGAAATAAAGGAACCACGTATCTATTTCGGTGAATTGACTAATGACGCCACCTACGGATATGTACTGGGCAATACTGAGGTAAAGGAATTTGACTATCCCCAGGGTCCGAAAAATTCCCCTATGCAGTCCCGGCAGGAAACCTGAACTATATCAGGAATTCGGTTAAAGCAGTGGTAGACCCTTATGATGGAACAGTGGACTTTTGTGCCATAGATGAGAAAGACCCCGTCCTTAAAGCCCTGTCCGGAATCTTTCCAAATGTATTTAAGGACCAAAACCTAATGCCGGCCAATCTCAGGGAACACATTAGATATCCTGAAGATTATTTTAATATCCAGGCCAATATAATGCTAAATTTTCACGTAAATAACCCATCTGTCTTTTACAGTCGTGAGGATATTTGGAAAATCGCTAAAAAAGTGGATGAAGGGGGTATCAGTAGTATTGAGCCTTATTATTCAGTTATGAAGCTCCCTGACGAGGAAGAAGCTCAATTTACCCTGATGATCCCCTTCACCCCGGCCAGCAGAAGTGAACAGCACCGCAATAATCTGGTGGCGTGGCTGGCAGCCCGCAATGATGGCGAACACATCCCGAAAAACGTTGGGGGCCAGGGTCCATTGATGATTGACAGCCTGATTGATCAGGATACCAATATCTCCAGCAAGCTGACCCTCTGGAGCCAGGGCAGAACAGCAGGGAGCATCAATTCCACAGATGCAGGCAATAGTTTTTGCCATTGACAAAAAAATAGTCATGGTGGAAACAAAATCCCTGGACAGGGCAGTAGCGGAATTCTTCGCTCAGGAAGGGAGACAGGGGTTAACCCCCGGCAACGCCCCGAAAACCGGTAAACCTGATGACTCCGTCGCCCCGGAGGCTACCGGCGGGTCTGACGAACCACATCAGGTTACACTAAAAGAATCTGTCCTGCAACAGATAGAGCAGCTTAAAAAACAACTTGAAGCTCTGGAACAAGATGTGAAGTCTTTGTAACACCCTGAGTTTGACAACCCCCGGATTACTTTGAGTTGTAAAAAAATCGTAACACAAACAGGGGTAGATTATTCCTCGGACGGACGACAGACTCCGCCCTCCGGAACACATCTACCCCTTTTATTATTGTGGTTACGCTTTTTGTCTATTTGCCTGACTTACTCCCCAACAATTATCCGAGAGGGATTATTGATGAAAAAACGATTTATTGTTCCAAACATTGAATAAGAGAGTTTATTCATAGAAAAAATGTTCACTTAAAAACCTCTTTACGGTAAATCAAATCTTTTATCATATAATTCTCTACATCAATGCACCTAAATAAATCCGGATAAAATATAGCTAAATTAAAACCATCTGGTTTCATAGTACTATTGTACTCTAATCCGGCATATTCAGCTCGCCCTTTATGCTTAATACTTTTAATAAAATCGCTTATATATTGGGTAGGAACATAATCCAAAGGACTATCGCTTCTGCGTAAGGCCTTCCCCATCTCAGCATTGATTTTATTCAAATGCTCCTTATTTATAGCATGTTCTAAATAATCAAGATTTTCTGTAAATGGACTAATTTTATTAATTAGTTTTAAATCTACTACAATAATATCCTCCTGCAATTGAAATTTACCAACAGTTATAAAATCAAATGCCCCGGCGCGTACTTCATGAATAGTTGTATCAATGTCACTAGCTAAGTATAAACACCTAATGCCTGGTGCGTTTGCCCGCCCACCTGATACCTTCTCATATAGTGGGGCACCCATTTCATCAGCGCGAAGTCCCCTGGATGAGGAAGAAATTCTGCCTCGATAGAAAATAGTTCCTTTCTTATATGATTTGCGTATAAAAGAGCAAAAACGCTCCAAAATTTCTAAGTTAATATGTTTGGTATGAAATCTATTTTCTTTTTTTAAAGCATTAACAAATCCTTCCCAACTATTAGTTTTAAGAAGCGAGTGTTCATTCAAAAATTCCCGATTGTAAAGTTCAGCTATTCCAACGGGACTATCAAACAGTTCGGGAATTTCTTGATATTTATCACTGCAAATGCAAGTTATAATTTTGTAAACATTAATCGCATCTAACTTATTAAAAATACTCCAGTTAGTGAGCAATTCATCTTTTAATAATCTTATTTCTGCTTTCGGGAATTCCGCTGGGAGTGATTGAACTGGTGTATAAATACTAATAAACTCATCAAAATATCCTACTAGCTTAGCATGTTCATCAGTATCATAAATATAAACGTTAGAGCCATGGCATATTTGGCAGTCCCCTTTTTTCCCAAGACCTTCAATAATCGGTTTGAGTTCGGAATCACAAAAACAATTATTGCAGCATATCATCACTTAATCTCCCCATCTAAAAATCTGCCCATAAGTTCAATATGATGCATTAGTGATAGCTTTTTAACAGTCCCTAACCCTGGATATGTTTCATTTTCATACATGTGGGTCAACATATTTATGCCAAATGTATTAAGTTTTTCTGTTTCATTCCACTGTACTAACTTCTCAACCGCCTCAGCAAATTTTCCGGCAGGGTCCGTTATATCATCGTTTGTATCTGAAACAAAATGCTTTATTCTCAAGCTATATTTTTCATCAAAATAAACAATGTGTATGGCCACGGCATAAGGGGCAAAACCAGTTTCGTAATATTCTTCACCCATTATGGAATAATCTGAAAATCCCATATATCCGTCTTCAATATAATAGAGGTGGTCACTAGAAAAAGGTTCATCCACCACTTCTGCATAATCAGTATTTCTACTCAGTTTTTTAAACTTATTCTCGATCATAACACGGTTATGCCTAATGCGTCTTCTAAAAACACTTTCATCAGGAATCATATTATATTTGGGTATATCCAGAGAAACAATATCCTCAAAAATAGGAATAGAATCTTCATCATTGCAAACAGTAATGATATCAGAAATACTCCCGCCACATTCCAACAGTTTTGTAATAGTTTTTTGAGAATGGGGATTTAAAAAATATACACTAAGAATGCTGTCTAACTTTATTAACTCTTTAAGTTCTTCTTTAATATGTTCGTTTTTATCTTTATTAAGTTCTGATACAAAATTACCCACTTGAGGGTTGCGAACCAATGCCAAATTTTTATTAGCACCCTGAAAAACTCTGAGCGTTTTAATTAGTGTAGCAGATACCTTGACGGGCTCAACTATTGGTATAATTTTATCACTTAATAGGCAATTGTCTACTAATTCTCTTAATGCAATTAGTTCAAACTGTCTTCCCCTCAAATATGGAAAGTACATAGCTTACCCCCCAAACTTGTTTTCTAAAAACCTTTTTAACTTTATATAGTCCAATTTTTTAAAATTTGAAAAGTACACCAAAAATTTTAATTCGTAGGGAATAGTAGCATATGAGGAGACATCAATACGATTCCTGTTTTTCAATTCTTTCAAAAACAACTCATAAGCCAATGAAGTATCAATCTGACAAAACATTTTTCTGCATGCACTATAATACTTGAATTGTGAAACGTCCGGCAAGCTTCCATAACAACTTAAAAGTACATTTTCGTATTCATGCTTACGCAAAATTTTGAAGACAATATTGAGGTCCAAGTAAGAGTTGTTCTCCAAAGCCCTCTTTTTATTACTTAAACTGTTACGAGAAGTCAAGACATATATCCCCACAGATGTATCTAAAAGTAGTTTTTCAAGAGTTGGATAGTTTGACTCACAGGTAACTACAGCAACATGGTTAAAGGCTTTATAATAATCATTTAACTGTGTTTCGAGGCGTTCAAAATTATCTAACTCAGTTTTAATCTCATATACAATAGCTTTACCGTTTATGAGGATAAAATCTGCTTTGGATTTAGATACGGGAACCTCTGTCAAGGCAGTTGTGGTTCTAGGACTATGGATTCCAAGTAATAATTTATTTAAGAGAGTATTTTTGTAAAAATATTCGTTCCTGTATTTTTTGTTTAGCTCTTGATATATCTCACTTATAAGCTGTTGGTTATTTTTATCGTAGGGGTCGTTTATATATCGCTTAATTGCTATAGCATACGTCTCTACTGTATGTTCCTCAATCAATTCTTTGAAGGTGTTACGAGAAAAAACACGATTCAAAATTAGATAATTGCTTACATTCATGTTCTTTCACCTCCAAAATTAAACACTCATTCATAATATAGTATAATATAAAACTAGTTTAAAATCATCAAAATGTTGCAGTAATATAGGCTTCGTTCCTTTTATACTTAAAAGAATACTAATAATTAAAACTGGAAACTTAAATAGACCTTGCATACCTTACCAAGCTTGATAGTTATCGTAATCTATCTAGACGTCTGTCATAGCGGTACTGAGTTACTGTCTCTTTGTAGATGAGGGTATTTTCCCATGTCGTCATAAAAGTATGCGGCTCTTCGCCCTAAGGTTTGATGACTGCTTCCAGGAGGTTGAAGTTGTAGTACAAGGTACAAGTTTTGCCTTTAGAATTGGTCGTGAAGCAGCCTTCCCCACCATAGGTCAGGGTAGCGGAATTGCCGTTGCGGTCAGTAATCCGGTCTGGAATCGCATCTGGATTAAAGTGGTAAGCCGTATCATAGCTGGTATGATAAGTAAGTTCCGTCACTTTTAGCTGCATTTTCTTCGGTTACATCACTGTCGGAAATATAACGGCTGCCTGACTTGTGCGTAAGAAGTAGCCCCCCAGTCACCACCGGTGTCAAGGATAGGGCTGTCTTTGTATTTGATGAGCATTTTGTCATATCCCAGGTACCAGTAGTCCGGATTTATTCCTGTCTGGGCTTAAATTGAATTACCTTAGCCGGTTTCCGGACAGGCCGGGAAACCGGCTGGCAGGAGCCGCATCCGGAGCATCCCGGACTGGCGGCAGCAGGCACTTTACGCCAGCGCACTATCCATCCATTGTCAACCTGCAGCAGTTCTGTCTCTATATCATACTGCGGCCCACCCGGTATGCTGGACAGCCTGGATTCAGTAACCTTTACCACAAGTGCAGCCTTGTCGGCTTCCTTTTCGGTTGCATATATAGACTTCAGAGTTACCCACTGTTCCACATAAAACAACTCCCATAATCAATTCGCTCAGAGTTTTCTTTTAATCCTCGACCTTGGTAACCGGTGAATGTGGTAATGTGTTGTACAAGATTTTCCTTACGCTCCCGCCTCTCGTTTTGGCGCGCCAAAACGAGAGGCGGCAATCTTATCAGAAAAGCCCAATGAGCCATCGAGTTCGGGGACGCTGCCTTGTTGCCGGGAGTGGCAGCTTAGACTCATAGGCGGGGTGTGGAAAATCAGTACAACACCTACTCCACCCTGCGCGGCGGCCGTGGCCCAAAATACTGGTAGTAGTGGCACTCAATCCTGCCATTATAAAGCTTCCGCCTCTTATCTGCCTTCCGGCCAAAAAGCTGTTCAAAACGCGGGTATGAGGTAATGATATAATAGGACCAGGTATCCAAAGAACCGAAAACCCTGCCCATTTCCCGGTAAAGCGCTTCCACCTCTTTAGCCTCTCCCAGACGTTCCCCATAGGGTGGGTTGCATACAATATACCCATATTTGGATTTTGTGCGTACCTCCGAAACGGGAAGACGCTGAAAGTGGATATGTTCAGCAACACCGGCAGCCTGTGCATGATACCTGGCCAGGCTCAAAACCTTTTCATCAATATCAGTCCCGATAATCCGCAGTTTACGGTCCCTCTTAACAAGATCGGCTGCTTCAGTCCTGGCTTCGTACCATAACTTCTCCGGAACAGCCGGCCATAGTTGAGCATCAAAACTTCTTTGGTTACCCGGAGCAATATTTAAGCCTATCAGGGCTGCCTCGACAGGAAGGGTTCCCGAGCCGCACAATGGGTCCATAAAAATCCTGTCGTCAAACCACCTGGCCAGGTTAATCATCCCTGCTGCCAGGGTCTCCTTCAGCGGAGCCTCGGAACTCAACTTCCGGTATCCCCTTTTGTGAAGCCCTGCTCCGCTGGTATCCACAGTCAGTGTGGCCACATCCTTCAAAAGGGCCACTTCTATGGAATAACGGGGGCCGTCCTCATCAAACCAATCCCGGCGGTACTTTTCTTTCATCTTTTCGACAACCGCTTTTTTCACAATTGCCTGGCAGTCAGGAACACTGTGCAGTTTGGATTTTATTGATTTCCCGTTAACCGGGAAATTAGCATTCACCGGCAGCCACTCAGGCCATGGCAGAGCCTTAGTCTGCTGAAACAGTTCTTCAAAAGTAGCTGCCTCAAAAGACCCCATTTTCAACAGAACCCTGTCAGCGCTTCTAAGCCAAAGATTAGCCCTGCAGATAGCAGCTTCATCTGCAGTAAAAGTAACCCGGCCATCTTCTACAGTGACCTCCGGATAACCCAGATTCCTGACTTCGCGGGCAACCACTGCCTCTAAGCCAAAGGTAGCGGTCGCTATAAGTTCGATTTTGGACATAAGCCGATCTCCTATCATTAGTCTAATAATATCAAACCAGTGCTGCAGCTTTTAGCCATATTCCAATAAGAAGTATCAGCAGCGGCTGATGTGCCAGATAAACCGATAGTGTATGCCTCCCCAGGAAGGCAATAAAATCCAGCCTGGCTTGCATTGCAGAGAGCAACGTTGGCCTAACACATGAAATCCGGACCCCTGCCGCGCTCTTTCCGGCATCTGGATAAATTAACTTCTGTACACAGACTCCATAAAAAAATACACCCAGCCATGGAAACATAGGATAGTAATCCGCGGATACCCATTGACTGTCAGTAAGGTTAAATAAAAAAAGATAATTATTTCCCACAGCAGTAGAATCGAAATAAATTCCCAGGGCTATAATTACAGTACCGACCACTGCAAGTATGTATTTGTCGAGGTTTTTGAAAAGCGGATATATCAGCACACTTGTCCCCAGCAAATGTAAAATCCCGTACTTTATCCCATAAGCAGGGTTATACAGATGTGTTATCAGGGTAATCAGCATGCCCACCCCAAGGAACATAACGGCCCTTTTAAAATTATTTCTGCTGAATGCCGAACTTATAGCTGAAATCATTATAAATAATATACCCGCCGTTTTGCCTATATAGAAATATACCCCGGTGTTATAATGCACAGGATATCCGTAAAACTCATTTAAGTCGTAAAGCAGGTGGAAGAGCACCATCAGGATCAGGGCGATGCCCCGCAGAAAGTCTAATTCCCAGACCCTGCCTGAGGTATTATTATTCTTCACCAAAAGTTACAGCCACTATCCGCAAAGAATTCCAGGCAGTCCTGTTATTATAAAATAATTCCCATTCCTGCTGGTTAAGCAAACCTGATGAAAACAGGCTGCTGCGGTAAACTGCGTCATCCTCTGCCGGGGAAACCAGAGGAATTATCCGGCCAAGGTTTTCTTCAGGAACTTTCAGGGCAGCGCCGGAATAATAGTAGCTGCCTGAAGGGAGTTTGTAAGCCCCCCAGTACTCGGGGTCATCAGACAAGCTGATAATATCTATATCGCCATTTTCAAAAAAGATAAGTTTGATGGGTTCAGGTTTTCCTGTCTCCCCGTCAGCAGGACTGACCACCCAAAATCTGCACAGCTCCATTTAGCATTCTCCTTTACCGATATCCCTACTATTTTACCATGGTTTGCTGTTTTTGATAAGCTTTCTGCAGAAAACAAAAACAAAAGAGGCCGCTTACGGCCCCTTTTAATTAACCCTCCCGTTCAAACGGGAATCCCCCAAAATTGTCTTCATACCAGCTTTTATATTTCCTTTTCACCCTCTGCCAGGCATTATCGACACCCTTTTCAGGAATGTTAAGCTTTCTGCTTATATCGCGATAAATGGAGATCCTGCCTCTCCGATCTTTGTCTATATCTTTGGAATTCTTGCGATTCAGCATTTCTACAACAATCCTGTACTCCGTTTCCGACAACTCATTATGTATAAATTTGGAAAACTCGCACTTAAAAACAGAATCATCGTAATTTCTTAATGGATCTTCTTCAACTCCAATCCTGTTATAGAGCTGCTCATCATTTTCATCACCAATAATAGCATCCAGTGAACAACTCCTAAAGCAAGGCAAGTTCGTACAGCTAAAAGAATGCCTTACCGCGGACTGCAGCCTTCTTTTCACCACCATCCCCATAAAAGGCCTGAATAGCCCCCTGCCGGGGTCAAAATGTTGAGCTGCTTCCCAAAGCGCGATTCTTGCTATCTGGAGCACATCTCCTGATTCATTGCCCTGAATAAAAAATTTCCTGGTAATATTGTTAATAAGGGCATCGTACCTGAGAAGTAGTGCCTCAAAGGCTCTGTCATCACCGGCCTTTGCTAATAAGACCAGTTCCTCGTCAGACAGATCAATTCCAAGGAACTGCATTCTTACCACCTCTCATTAATATCAAATTGTCCCTGCGGTAACAGTGTTACGTTTTTTTGCGGCAACAATGTTCTACGGTAACAGTGTTCCTGCCGTCCCCCCAAGTCAGCAACTAATTTATTGTCAATCAGGTTGATAAACAGGCACAATTCTTTAGCATATCTTTTCTGCCTGTTCCCGTACATTTCGCCGTTTTCCCGGCGCTTAAATTAGCACCTCCCAACACTAATTTTTTAAGATATGTGTTAATTGTAAATCTATTCTAAATATTCTTTAAATTATATTTCTCTATATTATTCAAAATCCCTTCTTGTTTGAACCTTTTTTCACTATTTTCTTCAAAAATTTTTTACCCCGTTTTGTTCGGGGTATCGGAATACAAACCTTTGATAATCTTCTCCACTGACTTTGGCATTGTTCCTAATTTCAGTATATGCTCTTTGAGAAAAGAATTTTCCATTATAGCCTTCATTGACTGGATGGCATATTTTCTTTTGAAATCGTTTTTCAGGTTCACCCATTCGGGTATTTTGGCCATATAAAATTTACGGTAACAGTTCAGAACCGCAGTAAACAGTTCATCACCGGTCATGGCTTCAGGCTTGATTACCGGTTCGACCAGATTGTACTTGGAGTAGTCCTTTTCAAAGACGAAGGGGGCCAGTTCAGGGTACATATCCGCATAGGGCCATGGCGCCAGCAGCAGAAAATGAGCAAAATCAGGATTGTAGAAGCAAGCGCTCTCCAGGGCTTTTGCTATTGACTCCAGGGTCTCTCCCGGGGTCCCCAGGATAAATGACGTTTCCGAAACAATCCCGGCACTGTGAATAATATCAAGAGCCCTTTTGGAGTCATCGGCAGCAATTCCTTTTTTGAAGAGGTCAAGAGTTTCCTGGGCAGCTGCCTCGATACCCACATAAATATGGATAATACCGGCACTTCTATATTTATTAATAATATCCTCATCGCGAACAATGTCATCAACCCGGGTCTCCAGCAAAAAAGAGACCCCCAGATTTTTGGCAATCAAAAGGTCAAGTATTTCCTCCCATCTCTGCCTGTCTCTGGTCGGGTATTCATCTGAAATAAAAAATACTTCCACATCGTATTCCCTGACAAGATACTCAATCTCAGCAACCACACTCTCCGGCCTTCTTGCTCTCCAGGTCCGGTCCCAGAACCTGTGCTGGGAACAAAAGGCACAGTCATGGACACATCCCCTTGAAGTGGAAATAATAGCCAGACGAGAGCCTGGATAGATAAAAAAGGTGTAGTCTTCCCATTCCAAAAGGTCCCAGGCCGGGGACAGAGTATCAAGGTCACCGATGTATTCCCTGACAGGAGTACAAAAAACTTTAGTATTTCTGACAAAAGCAATCCCAGGAATGCAGGCAAAATCTCCCCCTGCTGCCCATGCTGAAATAAGCTCAGGCAGGGTAAATTCCCCTTCAAAGCGGACAATTACATCAATAAAGGGATATTCCTGCAGGACCTCCTCATAACAGAAGGTCGGGTGAATACCGCCAATCACAGTAAGCTTGTCGGGTTTCCACTCCTTTACCGCCCTCAGTATATCTGCGGCAGCAGGCATAGTGGCAGTATAAGCGGTCGTCCCAACTACATCAGGATTGTATTTTTTTATATTATCCATAATTTGTGAGAAGCTATGGTTCTTGGCCATGGCATCATAAATCCTTACCTCATGGCCGGCCTTACGCAATTCTCCGGCAAGATAGACGAATCCCAGGTGAGGCCACCTGCCGGCAGACTCGACCACACCACAGTGGTAATCAGGGGTAACCAGCATTACTCTAGCCATAAATGCCTCCTGAAAATAAGCCAAAACTCTTATAGTAAATAATTAGACTTTTTGTCGTAAAACTCCTGCCAGCCAACACATCTTTTCAGTACCCCCAGACAGAAAGTCTTCCGTTCCCGGTATCAGCCAGATATAATATCCTGCCGGCGCTGTCAGCCCCAATGGTTGTGGGGTTCAGCAGCCCCTGACCATAGGTAAACATAAAATTGCCTTCATTATCGTATACAAACACCCGGCCTGTACCGTTATCCACCACATGTATCCGCCCCAGGACGTCAATTGCCAGTCCCTGTGGATTCTTCATGCCAACCTCACTAGTGGGCAGGTCTCCCATATTCCAGCCGGCACAATTGAAAACTCTTATCCTGTTTCCCGGCGGGTCTGTCACAATAACCCGGCCATCATCTGTTACGGCTATCCCATAGGGGAACTGCAGCCCGTCCTCTTCGGTGTCACCCTTTATTTCTGTAAGGAAAACCCCGTCTTCGCCCGCGGTAAACCATCCATTGATATTGACATCGGTAATATAGAATACCCGGTCCCGCGCGGTTACCCCGACAGGCTTAATGCGCCGTTTATCAGGGGTCTCATAATATGCATCCAGCAGTCTGCCACTCTCAGCATAAAGTCCGACTCCGCCATTATGGTAATCTGCTGCCAGCAGGCGGTCTCCTGTTTGCACCATACCCTCCGGCCTGCCATCAGCCTTGGTTATCTTGGCGCGAAAGTCCCTGACCTTTTCGCCTTCCGGAGTCAGCACCTCAATCCGTTCTTCGCCAAAGTAACTTACATATATCAGGTCATCATAAACATATACCCAAACCGGTTCCCGGCCTTGCCCTGATGGCCCGGTTAAATCAATACTGCCAAGATAGACCGGTTTCTCATCCGGTCCCCGCTGCCTGTGTTTCAGGTTGACAGTTCTTTTAGGACCACTATACATAGACCAGCCTAATAATGTTATCACAATAATCAGGATTCCGGCCGCTGCCGCTTTCTTGTAAAATTCATTTTTTGGAAAACCATGTTCCACCGAAAACCGCCCCTTACTGCTATTCTATTGGTCTTGTTATCTGGTCCAGGGTATGATATGTGTCGGGGGTAACCAGTCCCACGGCCCAGAAACTGATGATATTGGTCACCAGGCAGCCCAGCCCGAGCCACACAAGTTTACTGCCCTTCCAGCCACGGGTGAAGCGAAGGTGCAGGAATATTCCGTATATCAGCCAGCTTACCAGAGACCAGGTTTCCACGGGATCCCATCCCCAGTACTTTCCCCAGAGCAATTTAGCCCAGATGGAGCCGCTGATAATCATGATTGTTCCGGCGATAAAGCCGAGCAGGATGAATTTGACGCCTGACTCTTCCAGAGTTTCTTTATCCGGGAGCATGTGGTATCTCTCGGGTTCAGCGCCGGGAACAAACCTGCCCTTGAGGAGATAAAAAATTCCTGCCGCTGCACCCAGCACATAACATCCGGTGGAAGTCAGGGCAAACAAAACATGTACTGCCAGCCACCTGCTCTTATATGCAGGGGTAAGGGGTAAGGCCTCTGTGGAATCGGCATAACCCCAGCCCATCACAAGAAAAGCAAAAGAAACTGATATAATACCAAGAAGGCTGACCCAGGGGAAATACCTGCGGGCCAGCAAAAACACAACTACTGCGAGGAAAGCCACTACAATATTCAGCTCATAAAGGGTGCGCACCGGTAGATGCCCTGTCGCAACGGTGCGGGCTGTAAGCGCCAGGAAATTCACCGCAGCGCCAGTTGCAGCTAGCCATGTCCCGACCTTATCAGCCTTAGCGCTGCCCGATAAAAACCGGTACAGGTAAGAAAAAGATGCCGCAACGTAGCAGGATACAGTAATCCAAAAAAAATACATCTCCGGCTGTGACATTATGCGCTTCCCCCTTTGTTATCCAACAGTTCCCTGACCTCATTTTCAAACAGCCTGCTGAAGTAATCCGCCCTGGCTGACCAATAAACCAAAGTGTCTCCGCTTTCAGCCGCAAACCTCAGCCAGACTCTTTTCCTGATAAAGCATCCGCGCCAGGCCAGACCGGCAGCTGCCATCAGTCCCCCGAGATAAACCAGCGGTTCCCCGGAATCTTTGGAAACATCAAAAAGACTCCAGTAACGGTATTCTGGAAAGCTAACCCGATAGTCACCAATATCTCCTTCTGCCCCCCGGTGAACTGTCCCTGCTGCAAGAACCCCAGCCTCACCCGGCTGGGCAAAGACAATCCGCAATGCCGCCCGGGCAGGCCCTGCTTGCCTATCGGCCTGTCCGGCTCTACCTGCGGGATCCGGTTCCAGAAAATCAATAGTGAACTTTGAGCCATCAGGCAGGGGGAACTCGTCATGATGCCTGCCGCCGGTCTTACCTATATTGGCATAATCATCAATAACTGTGTTCCCCGATTTATCCCTGATAACCAGGTGAGCCGAATAACCGTAATCCTTAATGCGCCAGTAATGTCCATCATGCCTGGCAGGTTTGTTGATCTCAGTTGGATAAGGATTACGGTAGTCACCCAACATAAAATCAAGGATACCCCTTACCTGACTTATCTCACCATCAACTTTACTGACGGTGAATTCACGCAAGCCGACCAGATAAGGCTCCGCAGCAGAATAAAACGGCCCCTGTGCAGTGATGCTGAGGTCATCCGGAAAGCGTACGGCAACCCCTTCGGGGATCATAACATCTCCGCTCATGCCAAATATCGATGAAACTCCGAAGCCGGCCAGAATAACGGTCAGGCCTAGGTGAAACACCACCGACCCCCATGGGGAAAAAGGATTTTTCACTGCCTGCAGCCATTCACCATCACCCGGTATGCGTTCACTAACAGGGTGCAGTTTAAAACCCTTCCGCCTCATCCTGGCTTCAATTTCTCCAGGCCCGCTGCTTGTCAATGTTTCCTTAGTCTGGGGCAGGCGCCGGCCGTAGCCGGTCTCCTGCTCTTTTCCGCTGCCACGGTACAGCCGTACTGCCCTTGTTAAAGAACACACTACAATGCTCAGGGCCAGCCCGGACAGGGCAGCAGCAAACCACCAGTGCCCGTAAAGTGACTGCCCGTCACCCGTCACCTGAGAAAGATAGACAGCAGCAATAATATAGCACAGTATTCCGGACATCAGGCCAAGGGACGTCCGGGAAGAAATCAGCATTTTAATTACCCTGTTTTTCATCTCTCCCGCCAAAAAGACTCAGCTTCCTTTCATATCTGCTAAAAAACAGGTGACAGGCTTGAAATTGATAACCTGTCACCTTATTGGATTTCTTAGTAACCTTTACCGGTAGTATGTGCACAGGCAAAAGGTTCTGTCGTTGTATTGCCTGTGGTATAACAGGTACTTGGACTAGTATAAGAGATAAAGAATCCGTTCATTCCCTTATAAGTTCTGTAATCCCCCCTGTTGTCGGTAAACTTTCCGTTGGCGCCATGGACCGACATATACCTGTTGCTGCTCTGGGTAATTCCTCCGAAGTGGCAGTAACGGCACCAGTTGTTGCCATAAAGGGCGCCAAAGGCATCAACCGCTTCGTCTGACAGGGTAAAGCTTTGACCTGATACTGGGTTAGCAGTATAATGGTTACTCCTGCTGTGTGACCCACTGGACCCGGTTCCTGTCCCTGACCCCGCGGAAGAGTCACTGCCATAGACCGACTGGGCATGACACTGAGTACAGAAAGTGGTACTCCTGGGGTCTGCCCGCAGCATAAAATCATAATTAGAACCGTGAGGCCCGCGCGGACCGCCGAGCTGCTGGCTGTTGCCATGGCAGTCGGAACAGGTGATATTGTGCCTGTGGGCGGGGTTACTGGGATTAAATGCCCAACCCGGGGTACCGGAACCGGACAGGGTGGTGGCCCCGTTTGCTTCAATCCTGGCATTGGCAAAACTGTTTTTTACTGTTATTGAGAATCCATGGTTCGAGGGATTATTAGCATTAAAATAACCGATGACCCTTCTTCCGCCGGTGCTGGCAACAGTATAATCAGAATGGCACTTGAAACACACCATATATTCCTGTAATCTTGAGTCTTTAACAGAGACATCAGGTATCTCGTTCCAACCATAGCCGGCAACTACGTACGGGTTTTTGGCCGGGTCTGTCCAGTATTCCGGATTTGTGTTCGGGTTGGGGACAGCCGGCATGCCGGTCAGTTCCACCCCTGACACCCCCTTAAAGGCATATGACAATCTGGTAGTAAGGGCGTCAGTTCCGGCAATATCCAGAACTGTATGCACATTGTGGCAGTCCAGGCATTCCACGTGCCGGGTCCGGGTTACCAGGGAATCATCCATAACTTCATTAAAGGAGTGTTTACCCAGGGTATATCCCGGCAGGTGGCCGATGCCCTGCTCGGGCCAGAACTTCATATCTGCCCCTGTGGTTGTCCCGTCATGACATTCGTAGCACAAGTCCTCTTCCCAGTCAAAGGTATTCCCGGTTATATTAGTAACCCGGCCCCAGGCATCAATTTCAGCCGTTCCATGGGGGTCATGGCAGTTGATGCACTTGCCCTGCCTTTCAGCCGGTGTTGCCTCAGTATAGTGTTCACCGCCCGGCCATAAGGCCTTATCTTTATGGACTCCGGAGCTGAACTTGTCAATTCCCGGATATCCTACGGTCACTGAAGAGATGGTGGGGTATTCATGGCATTTATTGCAGATTTCATTATTAGACCCATCATCCACTACCAGCATTTTGGGAATTGTTTCGCCGGCGGCATCCTCCCTGCCGTGGGAGTTATGGCAGTTCAGGCATATCCCCGGAAGGAAGGAAGTCTTGTTATATACTACTCCCGCCGCTGTATTCAGTTCCTCAAACCATTGGGCCTTTAAGCCATGGGATGAGTTGACATAAACTGCAGAGCCGTCAAACAATCCGGTATCAACAAGTATATCATCTCTATCATGACACTCCAGGCATAGCTGGTTGGGTTTGGTGACATCATTAACCGGGAATCTCAGCATCCCGGGGTACTGGCTGCCGTGTGGTTCATGACAGTTGGTACACTCGCCGGGGCCATACCCGTCAAATTTCATTTTGGCATTTACACCGGTATCACCATGGGAGGTTTCCTCATACACGGTCTTTCCACCATATTCGCCGTAGGGATCAACTTCATGGCAGGTATAGCAGAGATCATTAAGATTCTCCCCCGTTCCTCTCCAGGCCGAACTCTTGATATACTGCCCCGTTTCCGGGTCAAACCTGCCGTGCGGGGCATGGCAGTTATAACACTTACCCGCATCAGCAGTTGTCCGCGCAGGGACTCCGTCACCCCCAGGCCAGTACCCGGGTGTGTTGGAGTTAGCCCCTGCCGCAGTTGTCTGCCCATGGGCAGAGGGGTCAAAATATGCCCTCCCGGAAAACTTGCCGGTATTGGAAGCTGCTGTATGGCAGCTATAGCACAGGTTATTGTCATCAGACCCCTTCAGCAGGTGTTCATATGCTGAACCATGGGGCACGTGACACTTGGTACAGTTCCCCTCATAGATACTGCCATCCTTAAAGGTCATAACAGCATAATCCACATTGTGCTTGCTGTAGACATAGGCTGAACCTATGGTATGGGTGACCGCATAAATCGGGTTCGACGAACCTGACTCATGGCAGGACATGCAGAGAGCGCCTTCCTTGGAATCCTCCCCGGACCGCAGTGTGGTTACCGCAAATTCTGTAGATGGCTCTGAGTGGTTTCCGGCCTTATCAAATGCAGTCGCGTAGTAGTAATAAAGTGTATTTCCCCTAAGGCCGGTATCTGTGTACTGTTTAGTATAGGTTACCCCGGCCCGCAGCCAGTCAGAACCGTTGCGGCTGCGGTAAACGGCGTACCCCACAACCCCATCGGTAGTGTCATAAATATTCTTCCAATAGCTGGTTACCTGTGAGGAACTTTCCCTCTGCGCCCGGAAACTGGTCGGTGCATTGGGCCGGGTGGCATCTGCCGGTTCCGCTCCTGTTGTTACCCATGCCGGACTTGAATCTGTGGCTGCCGATATGTTGCCATACCTGTCAACTGCTTTCACCTGGTAGGAATAAGCAGTCTCCGGCTTCAACCCGGTATCGGTAAATGTTGTTTGAGGAGCTAGGTTTGAGCCGGCAATCAGGAACCTGCTGTCACGGGTTGACCAACGGAAAACGCTATAGGAAATAGGTTCACCTGTTGATGCATTCCACGAAAGCTGCATTTTTTCATGGGTATATGGCGCCGCTGCATTAGCTGCCGTCAGGGAAGAAGGCGCGCCTGGCGCTGCTTCGTCTTTACTCCTGACCAGGAACATGGCCCCATAGTCAGCTATTTTGGTAAGCTTGGGCCTGGCTCTGCCCAGCAAATATTCAGCATAGATGTCTACTGTATACCACCAGTTATCCCTCAGGTTCCACTGGTCGTCCAGGACAAAGGAAAACCTGAGGCTTCCGAAACTATACTGCTCATCGGCCGGATTGAAAGGACCCACTTTGATATTTCCCTTGAAATCCTTTACCCAGACATTAAACGAACTAAAGGCGGCATCAATGGAATCAGAGGTTGCCTTCACATAAACCGTATCTCCGGGAGCAAATACATATGCCTGTTCCGTGTAGGCGGAGTCTCGATAGAACTTAAAGCCCTTACCCGATGCCCCTGCAATTATTGCCTCATGGGTATTGACATATGTTGTCCCTCCGTGTCTCAATTCCACTTCAAGGACATAAACCCCGCTGTACCATTCTGACTTTATCAGTACAGGCCATTCAAAGAGGTCTGCTTTACCGTCAGGGTGGCTATACGAAGTATATTCCGCCAATATTGTGTTCAGGTGGTTCCTGATCCTGACTACCGCTGTATCCGGCGCATCAGGAAGGCCTGTTTCATCACAATATACCTGAACATACACTGTTTTTCCCAATGGGAAGCTGGAAGTAATAGCTGTCTTGGTCTGGTCATAAAGTTTCATCCAGGTGGTGCTGGTATCTGCTTCTACGTAATTGCCGGCCCCGACAGCGGCATAAGCCGCTTGTGTGATCCCACTTACAGGGGCACACCATTCTGACAGGTTATCATTAAAATCTTCTGCAGACACACGGTAATAATATCGGGATTCAGGTTTGAGGCCGCTGTCTGTAAAGGCAGTGTTCCCGGTACTGCCAACCAGGGTATACTCCCCGCTAAGACTGTCTGCCCGGTACACCCGGTACTGGACAATCTTGCAGTTGTCAATAGAAGCGGTCCAGCTCAGGGTAAGCCTGGTTGTCCCCTCACCGGGCACACTAACTTTCAGGTTGGTCGGAATAGACGGCACCTGTTTGTCGTCAGAGATCACAGGAGAAACCGTCTGCTCAGTGGTCTGGCCTGACTCATTCCCGGTGCGGTCATGAGCGGAAACCTTATATGAGTATGTCGTATTTGGCTTAAGGCCGCCATCATAAAACCAAACCTTTGCAGGGGCATAGACCCTGCTGTTAACAACTCCGTATCTGGACCAGTCACCTGTCCCGGCTTTCCGGTAAATATAATAGCCAAAGACATCAGGACTGGCTGAGGCCGTCCAGCTCAGGTCAACCTGAATTGAGCTGGATCCTGCCGCCTCAAAATCAGTCGGCATTTCCGGTGCAGTCACATCACCGGCAGTGGAACGCTTATCCTTGAGGACATTGGCCCTGGGATTGTGAACGTGTTCTGTATGGCACATCACCATACAGTCATTGCCGGTGTCACCACCCTCGTCATACTGGGTATTCGGGTCAGTAATGGGGTGGAATGAAGTTTTGGCAGTTTTTCCTTCAGGCCAGGTCTGCTCTCCTGAAATCTCAAGCCCTGTCAGTTCTTCAATGTTATATGCATAGCCATTATCTCCGTGGCAGATGAAGCAATCCTTGTCACTGCCCACCGGTTCCGGGTCATGAGGGTTGTGGCAATCGGTACAGCTCTTGGTCTCACCGGCCTTATGTTCATTAATGGTGACACCGTTATCACCTATCAAAGGTATACTCGGAATATTTACCTGACCGCCGGGAGTCGTCTCACTGGTATAGTAAACCCAGGAATCTACAGAATCACCGACATATTCACGGTGGCAGGTGGTACAAAACTTACGCGGTTCATAACTGAAGGTAATGCTCTTCATATTTTGGGGAAATTCCACCTGGTAGACCGTTTCACCCACATATGTTAAGGTCTGCTGAGGGGCATAGTTGTTATCATCCCTCAGGTAAAAGTCATTGGTTGAGCCGTGCGGTACATGACACTCATCACAGTACATCTTTGCCGTCAGGGAACCGGTGTACTTATGTCCCGTTTTTTCATACAGTGTCTTGATATCCTCAATAGGATCCCCCATACTGTTGGTGGTAACCCCATTGTGACAGCTGACACACAGGTCATCCTTGGGCAGCCTTAACAGAGGCTTGTAATCAGACCCGTGGGGCACATGGCACTTGTCGCAGTTCCCCAGGAGGTCACTGTTATCAGCAGGATAAGTCCTGATAAGGTACTCATAATCATGAGGCTTGCCGTCAAACAGGTGGCTGTCAATGGTATATGGCGATTTATCCGTAGAAACCGAATCGTGGTCATGACAGTTCAGGCAGAGCAGCTTTTCAGGCAGCTTCAGGTGATCTGACCTGGCATCATGGGGGTGTGCCAGGTGGCATCTCTGCATACATGTGTTGTCTGCAGTGGTCCCGTCTGTAATATTGTGATGTGAGACCTTGCCAGAGCCCGGCTGCGATACCAGACCGGCCAGTGATTTAATATCAGTAGCCTCACCATTGGGCCTGCTGTGGCAGTCATAACACCCGTCCTCCCCACCGGTGGCCGGCCAGGGCTTATGCGGGTCATGACAGATAATGCATTCCCTGCCTTCCGCCTGGTGGTCTGTTATCCGTTCCGGGTACGGCAGCGGGGCAATCAGCACTTCCCCGACCTTAAGTGTATAAACAGTATTATAAACTCTGGCCGTTTGCCCCTCCTCACCGGGCGGGTGGCATGCCAGACAGAACTCACGGGATGCCCCCGGGTCAATATAATCCTGTGGAAAGGTTATTCCCGTATTGTATTTATTATCAGTATCCAAAAGGTATTTCTTGCTTGTAGTACCGTGGGCTTCATGGCATTCGGTACACAGCAGCTTCTTGTTAGGATTTGCCTTAATAAAGTGGCCTCCTGAAGTAGCTGCATTATACTTGGCAGAAATGTCCGCTTCTGCCGGGGAACCGTCATGACACGCCATACAGGCATTGATTTTACCGATATCTGCTGCGGCATCAATAGCCACCCCGTCAATGTTATTTCTGAGCAGCCTGACATTTGAGGAGGCATGGTTTTCATGGCACTTCAGACACGCGATATCCATGTCAGGGCCATAGGGGTTGTCAGTCCCCTCCCTCTCCAGCAGTGAATGAGGCTTATTGATGAAATATGTCCTTTGATCAGACACAATCTTTCTGGTAACAGGTATGCCGGGCAGTTCAGTGTCAGCGCCATGACACTGCCAGCAGAACTCCTTATATGCAGGCACTTCTTCCCCTGTATTGGGGTTGATTACCAGCGGCAATGAGGTCTCCTCAGGCTCACCGGTCCAGTCATCAAGGGATACTATGGTACTCTTTAAGCCATAGGGGTTTTTCAGGGTATGCATAGTATGGTCTTCAAAGTGGCACTGCTCACAATTCACCTTGTAACCCGACTCCGGACCGGCTTCAAGAACCGGATGCCTTGAATTAGTGTCAAAATCATCATAATCATGGCAGGCAGCACATTTCAGTGGCGGCATATCCTTGGTACGAACATAGGATTTATACGTATCTCCTGTTATCCAGTGGTCATACTGGTGGCAGGATATGGCACAGGAAAAACCGACCTCCTCACCGGCAGAACCGTAACTGGTAATGAAGGCGAGTCTGTCTTTGTTGCTGCTGTAGGTAGCAACATCTACCTGTATAGCCCAGTCAAAATTGATATAGTGGCTGTTGTTCAGGTTCCAGTCATATGTATCATCCGCGTTACTTGTATCCTGAAACTTACTCTCACCACTGTGGGGGTCATGGCAAGCCCGGCAGCTGACCTTTAGTTCAGCAGCATGGCTGTGATAGTTTTTGGCATTACCTGCCCCAAATCTGCTGCCTATTACCGGTTCAATGGGTTCATTATCACCGTTAAAAGCGACATAATACCGGCTGTCATGGCAGCGGAAGCATATGGTATCATCTTCCTGGGACCAGTCAGTGATCCAATCTACCGGCCCATAGTCAATACCATAAACCGTTTCCGTAATACTGAAGAAATCATTATACCGCTCACGCAGCATATACCTGTTGTTGAGGTTGCCGTGAGGTTCATGGCACATGGTACAGGTATTGCGCCCATAAAAGTTTTTTTCATGGACTGTACCCAGATAATCATTTGACTGGTTGTTCAGGTATACCCCGCTGATTACAGTATCCGGTACATCAGGATAATCAGGATTATCCAGCCTTGGCTGGGTCTGGGTAAATCCATTATCCTCGTGACAGGAAATACATAAATTAGCCGAATTGGAGGAAATCATCAGGGGATAATCCTTGGACCCGTGCGGAACATGGCAGTTCCTGCAGGTAATATGTGTTACCTGGGAACTGGGAAGCTCTGAATTATGTTTCGACTCCATAAATGCGGTTTGATGATCCCTCCCAAAGGGGTTGGGCAGGTCTGAATTAACCCCATGACAAGCCCAGCAGAATTCATTACCGCCTCTTTTTATTTCGCCATCTTCCTTTGATATCGTTGCCAGCAAACGCGGCGCATAAACCGTATTATCCACCTCAGGTTCGAATTCAGGGCTGTAATGCGGGTTATGACAGGCATCACAGGAATAGCGCCCCTCAGGAATTTTGTGGTGAGACGGGTTATATACCGGATCAAAGGAAGCCTTGGTGTTATATTTGCTCTGGGACCCGTCATGACAAGTGTAGCAGGAGTCAGTAATAGTGCTGTAGTAAATCAATTCCTGACCTCTGGCGGAATGCATGGAATGACAGTTCTGGCACATGCCCTCTTTATTCTTATAATTGCCATGGGGACCATTGGGGTTGTCCGGATCGCCGATGTCCACTGCCGGCGTTGCCGAGGTATATATGGTCAGGGTAGATTCCTTCCCGGCAATATCCACTGCACTGACCTTGTAGAAATAGGTGGTTCCGTAACGGATTTCAGTGTCAGTGTAATAAAAAGACCATGCCTCAATACTGTTGGTTGCATCTATAGTATACTTTTCCAACTCGGTTATCAGGGCTTCACTCAAAAGAGCATAAGGTCCCGCCGCTGCAGTTGCCCGGTAAACCCTATAGCCCTGGATATCCCCCTCGGTATTGGCATTCCAGGTGAGTTTAACGATTTTCCCATTGGGGTCTTCGGGATTTGTATTCAGGAATGCACTAAGTCCTGTGGGTGTGGCCGGTGTCTTCGCATCCGTCCTGGAGCTCAGGGTTTCAGCTGCCGCCGTCGTTGTGTAAAACGTACTGTTTCCGGCATTATCAACAGCATTGATTTTATACTCATAGTTTACTGCCGCATTCAGTTCGGCATCACTGTAGCTGTTTATATAGGAATACCCAATATACCTGAAAGTGGCGCCCGAATCCTCAGAGCGATAGATCTCGTACCCGTTCATACCGCTGTCACCGGCCTGGCTGTCAGTGGCGGCATTCCAGCTTATGGTTATAGCAGAACCGGTAATGCCTGATGTTGAGAGGTTTTCCGAACCTGGCAGGACAGGGCTGGTGTTGTCATCATAGACATTTACCGTCACCGTCTTTTCATTATAACCCCACATCCCGTTGCTGGACGTACCGATACCCCACAGCTTGATGTTATAGCTCCCATAGGGGACAGAACCGTCTACCGTTACCTTGGCAGTGAACTGCTCATCATGTGCGGTCTGGTTCCTGTCGGTAAAAGCCCCGGCGACCGTCCCGTCATCAAGGGTAACACCCTTTTGGGCATTGGGGTTGCCGGTATCGGGAAAAGCCGTTGCCCATACGTAAGGGCTGTTGATGGGCGCATTCCAGGAGGTGTCCTGTGTGGCAACAAACCAAGGAACATCAGCTGACAGGTCCTTCTTATCCACCAGCCATTTGGATGTATCCGGCACCTGGATAGCGCCGGCAACCGTAAAACGGCCATACCCCAGACCAACGGTCTTAAAATCTACGGTAAAGCTGCTGTCACGGTTGACAGTAACACTTGAGGTCCGTGGCGTAATCCCATTGATTTTTTCTATGGCAAGGTATCCTGTCTCATAACCGTGGCAGGAAATACAGTAAGGCTTGTTCCCTGTTTGGGAGCTGTCAAGATGGTTGGTAGGCCAGCTGAGAGCAATTGCAGGCATGAGTAACAGCCCGGCCAATATTAGTATCAGACCCAGCAGCTTTTTGTAATATTTTATTGCTTCTTTCAGCTTCAGCATCATCTTCATCATCCCACTACTCATATAACATCATCCTGTTACTCACCATGACATCGCCGTGCTGCTCACCCTGCTACTCATCAGGATACCTGGTTTTGTCATGGCAGTCCTCACAACCGTCGTCTTCATTAAACCTTTTCAGAACCGTTGAAGGGAAGCCGTCACGGCGGATATGAGTCCCTTCCATGGTGGTACCATGGGAAAAGTGACAGGTCTGGCAAATGATTTTCCCGTTCTCGTAAGGTAAATACACAGAGGCCGGGATAGCCACATCGGCATCGGTCACGTACTTTGCTTCAATATTAACCGGGTGCATGAACATATGCATTGAAGAAGTCGATAATTTCATCCCGGGCTGCTGTGTTGCTGTAAGAGCAGTTCTGCTGGAACCGGCTCCCTGGTTAAAGTCACTGTGGCATGCCCCGCAAAACTCGACAGCTCCACTGACATAAGTGGTTTTTTCATAGACGGCATAAGTTACCGCATAGGCCTCTGTTTTAATCAGCGGTTCTGAGGGGTCATTGCTGACCCGCATATTTTCCCGCAGGCTGCGGTAATTCTCCGAACCATGGGGGTCATGGCACGAGGCGCATGACAGGCGCGACTCTGCAGTATCAAAAACCTCGATATTGTTTCCTGTTGCCGCATAATGGTAAATGTTCAGATCATGTCTTGAGGTCGGTACATAAGCCTCGTCTATAACCGTCTGGGTTTCAAAAGAGCCATAGGGCCCGCCAATGGATTCATACCAGGTTGACCTGCTGGGATCTTCAGACACATCAAGGCTTTCCGGTCCCCTGTATTTCCCCCGCAAGACATCATATTTGCTCTGGGTCCCGTCATGGCACGTAACGCACAGCCTATCGGTATTTACTTCAGTTATCAGCCGCGGCCCCAGAGCGCTGTGGGTAGCGTGGCAGTTCTGGCACAGGTCAGGGTTGTCCCAATAGTAGCCGTGAGGGTTGACATCAGGCGGAAAGGCCCTGGCAACGGTATAAGCAGCATCAACACCGTCTTCAGCAACTACTTTAATAAAGTAATTGAGATAAGAAGTCAGTCCGGGCTTCATATATGAATATCTGCCGGCGCCTGTCTCTGCCACCGTATAGTCCGGTACTGCCCCCCACTGGTTACTTGTTGATACATAAACATGATACCTTACGGCAACCGGAACCTGTTCCCAGTACACAGCAACATTGACACTGGGGCTGGAACCTGTTGCCACCTTGGTTATCCTTGGTTTGAGATCTTTAAGGGTCTTGAAACTGTGCTCACCGGAAACAGCCATGTTGTTGGACAGGTCCCTGGACTTTACCCGGACATAGTACGTGGTCTGACCGGATAGTTTTTTCAGACTGATACTATGACTGGTTACCTTGTCGTCATAGGAAATTGCCCATTTATAGGAACCTGGGCTAATACCGTATTCCACGGTGGAATTAGCCGGATCATCAGTGGACCATGATATCACCGCCGAATTGGCCGTCACATCACTGTAAACAACATTCGAAATAACCGGAGGAGTAGAATCGAGGTCCACAGGTGTAGTAAACTCGCCAATCTCACTTGATTTTTCGTTACCCGCAGCATCTTTAACAGTTATCATATAAAAATAAGTAGTGTCTGTGGTCAGCCCTGTCAGATCAACACTGTGGCTTAAGGCTCTGACTGTGCTTACCTTGCTGAAGTCCCATGTCGGGGAAGTATATACCTTGTAGTTGACCGCATAAGAACTATATTCATCAGTGGAAAAGGAAACTGCCGCCGCATTCCCGACAACCTCCTGGACCGCATTTGTAATCAGCCTTGGCGGGGTCACATCCCAGACATAGATTTCATCAAAATAGGCTTTCCGGTTATATTCACCAAGGGCAATTTTGCCGTAATACAAAGATGAATCCGAGGTATATCCGATACGTATATCGTTTACATAGGCATCGATATTTGCCCCCGCAAACTTGAGCTTCAGGACTACCGGATAGGGGTTCTGGCTGACTTCGGCAGCATCCTCCCCGATAAATGGGATGTCATAATTATAAACAGCGCCATTAACCCGTCTCCATTCCGCCAGGTCAACTCTGAGGCCGTTGACTTTCTTATAAAGCATAAGTTTTGCAGAAGCTTCAGTACCTGTATCGCTGTACTCCATAGCATAGTAGTTATTCTCATTGGCCCAGCGTCCCGCAAGGGAAATGGTGCCATCAGAATCAGTTGAATATACCTTGGCCTCAACAGCATAATCAAACCAACTGGAAGAACCGGCAACCGACCACGCCTCATCAGAAGACGGGTCAATAATTTCTGTATATTCACCGTTGGCAACAGTCCAACTCCCCCTTACCGGGGTCCAGTCATAACCACCCAGGTTAAACTGATCATAGAAATAGGTTCCCAGCTGAGACTGTGCCGGGGGAGTATGACACACTATACCCGCTACAGCTACTGCTGCTATCAGGGCAATTGCAAGATAATATTTTCGCAGCCTGTGGTTCATGCCTTCCCCCCTTCCGGCGCATTTCATTCCTGCTTCAGCGCATTTATATTTCTAATTTCTGCCGTATACTTCAATACGGTTGTTTTCACGGTCAGCAACATAGAGTCTGCCATCACTGTCAATAGTTACACCGGTGGGGAAATTAAAACTCCCGCCGGCCATGCCTCTGTTCCCAATCTCTTCAAAGACCTTGCCATCTTCCATGATACCGTAAACCCTATGGGCAAAGGTGTCTGCTGTATAGATACGGTTGTTTTCACTGTCAAAAGCTATGCCCTTGGGATTGGTCAGAATATTGGCGTCCACCAGGGTTTTGGTAAATTTACCCTCCATTGAATAAACATCAATCCTGCCATTATTTGAATTGGACAAGTAGATACTGCCATCTGCATCATCATCAACAGCTATGCCGTTTACATAGGACAATTCCCCATGGGCTGCTCCGGCCTTGCCAAACTCCCTGACGAATTTTCCACTGTCGTCAAAAACCAGAATTCGCTGTTGGCTCACATCAGAAACATATATATTACCCCGGCTGTCTGCGGCAACCGCAACCGGCATCACTACAGCACCGGTTTGCTGTCTTTCCCGGGCTGACGGGATTACTCCCAGCTGTTTCCCTTCAAAATCAATTACCTGGACCCTTTGGTTATAAAAGTCGGCAACATAAATCTTCCTGCCGCTGACAGCCACACCCGTGGGATAATTGAACTGTCCGGCTCCGGAACCCGGGCCGCCCAGAGCTTTGACATAATTTCCATTCCTATCAAAAACAGCAATCCTATGATTTACACTATCAGCTGCCACTATTTCGCCCCACGAGCTGACGGCCACAGCAAGAGGCCGTTGTAACCGCTGTGAGTCGTAAATAGAAAAAAGGTACTCATATCTGGTTCCTGGAAGAGAAACAGCCGGAGCGATAGGATTGCGTTTCGTCTTCAGATAATGCCAGCCAAAAAACAGCAGGGCAATGATAATCAGGACAAGAATAGCAATAATAAGGTCTTTTTGTTTTACCCTTTTTGGTATCAACCTGGCACCTAGCTGTGATAATTCCATCATAACACCCCCGTTTTACTTCTTATGACACTCTTCACAAACACCCTGGCGATCCATACGAAGCAGAGCTGTTGAACCGGTTATCTTGTTTTCTCCTGTCTTGAACGTACCATGAGCCTGGTGGCAGGTAAGACAAACAACCACATTTACACCTGTTCCTGATTCCAGGGGCAGCGCCGAAGAATAGTATTCACCGCGAAAAATAAGGGGTGTATTTACGGCATGCATAAACTTGTTCATTGACTGCGCCGAAACGGTCAGCCCCGCAATCTGGGTAGTTGTAGCCCCAATAGCGCCACTGCCCGATGCCTGGGCATAATCACTGTGACAGGCTGAGCAGAAATAAATACTGCCTGTATTATAGTAAATGTCCTCACCGTAACCGCCGGTCAGGTCCGGGTCGGTCCTGGCATAGGCCTGGAAATCAAGGTTCACAGAAACATCATAGGTAACTTCGATTACTGTCTTCAGGTTTCTGAAGTTACTGGTGTTACCATGTGGGTCATGACAATCAACACATCCAAGACCTATGTCACGGTCACTGACACCCCCGGGAGCGCCGGAAATAATTGTTCCCAGATTGTGAATGGAAGTAGGCAGTAAGGAAATAGGCTCAGTGCTCAGGGAACTGTAAGCTTCATAAACGACTATCTCGACCGGCTGACCGGAAGATGCCAAAGGCCCAAAGGGACCGCCTGAGGTATCGGCATATGTGTCATCCAGCCTTACCTTGCCGTTCCGGACATCGTATTTGCTCTGGGTACCATCGTGACAGGTAGTGCACAAGGCAACACTGGTTGGCTGAACCAGGAGATAACCCCCGCTGGCGCTGTGAGTAACATGACAAGCCGCACACAGACTGGAATTAAGCCTAAATGAACCATGCACATTATTGTTTGGCGGATAAGCTGCAGTGATGGCATAGCTCCCGGTACTGTCGGTAACCTTAAAATAATAGTTGTAGTAATTATCCAGGCCGTTATCTGTATAAGAACTTTCAGAATTGCCGGCAGCGCACGTACTCCACTGGGTTCCGTCAAGACTGCGATAAATATTGAATGGGGGGCTGCCCTGGTAGTATACGGTAGCGGCGCTGGTTGCGCCCTCTCCGGGGTCAATAATTACACCGTCAATCTTTACGCCGGCAGAAACGGGAACTGAAAAAAGCCCCAAAATTACCGCAGCCGCAAGTAATTTTATAAGTATTTTCATGTTCCCACCTCCAACTAAAAAAAAGTTTTTTGTTCTTTAGTTTTTGTTCTACCTTTAAATCTGGAAATGACCTTAGAATTTGGTGAGGTATTGTACAAGATTTTCCTGTACTGGCGCAGTGAGAAATATTACCGCAGTTCCGCTAAGCGAAGCCACAGACCGAAGCCACGCTGCGCAGCCGTTACCGCTTAAGCGGTTTACGGATGCGGCGTACCCCTTGCGGGTAGAAGGCGGAGCCGCCACTGAGGCAGCAGCGGAGCCGTTGCCGCTTTAGCGGCTTACGGATTCCGGCGTGCCCCTTGCGGGTAGAGCCGAATTGGCGGTTTAGTCTGTGGCTTCGCCAGAAACAAGGTTAGATTTCTCCTGTAGCAGTACGGAAAATCGGTACAATGCCTCACCATATTTGGTTTGGTTATTTCCAGAAATGGAAGTGAACAAAAACTAATAAGAGTAAATAACTACTCTGTTATTATCCCTGTCGGCAACATACAGTTTCCCGCGTTCATCGTAAGCCAGTCCGGCAGGGTAACTGAATTCGCCAAACCCGTCACCTGACCCGCCGAACTCACCCAGATAATCACCGTTAACGGTAAACGAATACAATTTATCATTTGAGCTGTCACTTATATACACAATTTTCCGTGACCTGTTGTAAGCAATCCCCCGTGGATTAACCAGAACCCCATGTCTGAGGGTTTTAGCGGAATTCTCGCTAAACCTCAGGAAACCCGGGGTTTCTGAAGCTACACCATAAATCGATTTATTTTCGAAATCAATATCTGCTGCCGAAATTCCGGCAAAGCTTTTCAGCTGTTTAGCCGTATAATCACTGGTCTTTTTGCCCCCAGAATTGTAAATTTTGAATTTTTGAGAACCGGCATCAAACACATAGGCATTGGATTTACTGTCAATGTTTACGCTCAGGGGCAGAAACCGCTTTCCCTCATCACCGGAAATGGTGAAAAGATACCCTCCTCCGGAATTGTATACGATAACTTCTTTTCTGCTTCTGTCAGCAACATAGACATTACCATTGGGCGCAATATCAATACTTACCGGCTCCTGCAGTTCTGCAATGCCGCTCCCCGGCCCGCCAAAGTTAAGGGCATACCGGCCATCTTCTTCAATTACCGTAATTCTGTGATTGCCCGAATCCGCAATATATACTTCCCCGCGCAGTCCTACCGCTAAAGCGGTAGGGCGTTTCAGCCGCTGCCCCGGAGGACCTGTGATTACATTATACGGTTTTATTTGGGTATATTTTATGAACTCCGGCTCTTCCACCGAATTAATTAGAAATCCTATGCCCGCCAAAGCCGGTAATCCAAGCAAAGCCAGCCACAGGCAATACTTCCGGAACCACTTTTTCATCTTCAGCAGCATATCATACTATCCTCCGCTTTACTTTTTGAGACGCTGATCAGCCTTTGCGGCTTCCGGATGGTCCGGTATCATTTCGAGAACCCTCAGATAGGCGGCCCTGGCTTCCTCATTTTGGCCCATTCTCTCATATGCCTGTCCCAGCCAGTAATAGTTATCGGCCCCGGCCGGGTCTTTCTCGGCCGCATATCTAAACTGCCCGGCTGCCTGATCCCATTTCTCCTGGGTGAAATAAACCTTCCCAAGTTCAAAATAGGCATACTTGGAATCAGGATCAAGCTCCAGTGTTCTCTGAAACTCCTGTACCGCCTTCTCCAAGAGCCCCGTTTCTCGGTAAACCAGTCCCAGGTTAAAATGTGCCGCAGGGTTCAGTTTATTAACAGAAATAGCCCTTGCCAGCGCCTGATTGGCTTTCTGGTAGTCGCCTGTCCGGTAATAAAGCCAGCCCAGTTCCACCAGCAGTTGATCACTATCAGGATCCTGCTCAAGGACTTGCTCAAGATATTTAATATCCCTGGCTGCAGGGTCTGAAGTATCGTAGCGGTCCCAGATAAAGGCCTCGCCGATACCAATTCCGGCGGCAAATATTATGAGTGCGGCAATAACAAATATTATGGCAGCCTTCTTAAATTCGATGTCTTTTTCCCCTTCCGCCATCGCAACCACCCCATCTTTACTACACAAACGTAGTACTCCTACTAATTTTTGTAATACTACTGTAGGTAATATCTTCATTTTTTAACATTAATACCCTGTTATCTTTTCGACATAAAGCCTTTTATTTCCTTCTGAAAGTGTCGAAAAAATACTTTTTTAAGTAAAAAGAAA